>JAGHBM010000037.1 GCA_021160955.1 Candidatus Aenigmatarchaeota archaeon | reverse complement strand
CAACAACTTACTTAATCTTCCAACATAATCATATTCGGGCATGTCCACCATTTTAATCACCTCTTTTGGTCCCAGAGAAATTGATCAATCTGAAACCGTCTTAAGTCATTCGATAGAAGACACACCCACACAATAGTAACATTTTACTAATTGAGATAATTAATATATAAAGTTAACTACGTCTTTGAGTAAACTTCAGTCAAACAACTTCTATTTTTCTTATCTCAAATTTCTTTATCGGGTATATCTTGTTGAGATTTTTTCTTATTTGAATTTGAAAGCTGTCCCTTAATACAGAATTAACAAGATCCGCCACTTTCATCTTTTCTGCTTTTTCTTTTATCATAGATTCTATTTCTTTTCTAACTTTGCTCTTTATCGATGTATTTGTTCTTCTGAGAGTTATCGCAATTGATTTGATTATCAAATTCTTCTTATCTTTAGTTGTCACTTTTACTACATTATCTATCCTTGAAGATCCTTTCCTGACCATTTGAAGGATGAAATCCCTTAGACATTCCTGACCGACAAACTTTGTTGTTATTATTTTCCCCTTTACATCAACGGCTTTGAACTTTATTCTAACGTAATATTTTGATGGATGACCTCCCAGCTCAGGAAAACTCTTTATCACGGTCCTTCCAACAACATCCTTAGGATCGGTAACCAAAGTCTCCCCTAAAATCTTGTTCTTGAACATTAAAGGTGCAACTAAGGTATACCATTCCTTTCCTTTAATCTTGCTTGCCATTACTATCACCTAAAACCTCTTTCAAATAGGATTCGCAAATATTTATAATTTCCTTTTCAACTCCTTTCTTTATAAATGCACCGCCTGCAGCGGCATGTCCTCCACCATAACCATATTCTTTTGGTATTCTTTTAAATAAATTTTTTAAGTTGATTCCTCTTTCAACTAACTGAGATGGCACCCTGGCACTTACCTTTACTTCACCATCTTCCGTTACTGCAAATCCCATGACCACTTTTTCGTCATTTATGAATGACTTCTCATAGATGGAAGTTATGGTACCTATGAAATTCTCATGTATTTGATCATCGGCCAATATGTAATGGGCCCTGTTGGTTTTTATTATCTTATCTTCGTTTTCTCTCCGCCAATTTATGTATTTCGTTATTAACTTTCTATAACCGTTCAGTATTCCTTCTATTCTGTTAAATGCGAATTTAATTCCAAGAGAATAGAGGATTCCTATGGAAGCATGACCCATCCTTCCACACGCATTTAGTGTTGTGGCCATTTCTCTGGCATCGATCCTATAACCATTCAACTTCAAGGTATATACATCACCAAATATTTCCTCAGGTGAAGCCTCGTTCTCTCTTATTCGTTCACAAATTATCGCGGATGCCAACTTCTTCATCTCCTCATCGGTTAAGTCATCGAGCGTTCTCCAAGATCCGTCCTCCCTTTTCAAATCTATGTTCAAATTAGACAAGAATTGAACGGCAGCAGATTCTTCGCCGGTTACACCTGGAATGTAAGGATCGGTACTGTATTCGAGTGCTTTGTGGAGAGGTCTGTTCATTCTTCCAAACAACCTGAGGCCTTTCTTTTTTTCCAATATACCATCAACAACGGCATCATCGAGCATCAACTTGTTGCTTCCCTTCATCACCCAGTTAGAATCTTGTATGTCTCCGATGGCACCGACAACGGCAAGGTAAGAAAGATCCTTGTTCCTTGAATTTAAAGCCCGTGCAAGCATATAAGAAACCCCAGATCCGCTCATATCATCCTCATCTCTTCCTTCTAAACAAGGGTTTATGTGAATTATATTTTTATGTGGTTCTACCGAAGATGGAATGTGATGATCCAAGACTATTATTTTTTTGCCTGTGGTCTCAGCCAATTCGTTCAAGAGTTCCATTTGTCCAGAACCAAGATCAGAAAATACAAAAACATCAGGATCCTCGAGTTTTAGCCTTTCTATCACCGCGGGTTTCAGTTGCTTCTCGGTTGAGAGGTGTATCTTCTTACCTTCTCTGGACAGGGCCGAGAGCAACACTGCAGCAGCAGATATTCCATCTGCATCGTAATGAGAGACAACTCTCACGAACTCAGACGTCTTTATATGTTCAACTGCTTCCGAGATTCTCTCATCCAACATCAAAATTACCTTTACCTTATCATGACGTTGAGCTTTTCGGGATCATACTTCCAATTTTCTGGTAATATTCCTCTGCTCTTGTAGTACTTACCAAGCCTTCTTATCTTGCTCTCAGTGAGCTCCAAACCTCTTATCGCCGATGCATCATGTTTATGCTTTTCAAGGTGCCTCCTTATTTTCAAGGCTCTTTTCATCAAATTCAACAAGTCTTCAGGCAACTTAGAATAGACCCCCTTTTCTTTCATTATCTCTGTTATCTTTTTGCCGGTAACTTCCTTGACATCAGGTATTCCATAGACATCTCTGAGTATCAAACCTATTTGAGCCGAATTTTTTCCTTCCTTCGCAAGCTTTTCAACGAGTGCTATGACTTCATCTTTCTTGTATCTTATCCATTCCGGAGGCTTCTCTCTTTTAGGTTTTTTAGAACCAGACTTTCCGTGTTTTCTTGAATGCATTCTTGCCATGAAATCACCTCGACTTGAATCAGTTCTCGACCGATCCAATCTGAGAATAAACAATATTTTTCTCTAAGATATTTAAAGGTTTTTATGTAAATCAGTCACATAATTTATTTCTTCCCGAAAATTCTCATAAACTCGCTAATTATGTAAAGAACTATTCCAACCAAAACCAAAAATGCTCCGATGATGGCCAAGGCGACCGGAATGCCCGGTACAAAGCTGCCAACAGAGATACCAACAAATGTCAGAACAGCAGAAAAGATTATCAAAATAAATGACAAACTCTCAACCTTATCAGCTTTAGTTTCCCACTTGAACCATCCTTTTAAATTCATAAAGAATTTTTGTTCACAGTCTAATTT
>JAGHBM010000034.1 GCA_021160955.1 Candidatus Aenigmatarchaeota archaeon | reverse complement strand
GAAGATTCTATCAAATTCGATGAGGTTTACGAAACTATTGAAGTTGTGAAAAGGTGCTACGAAGACTACAAAGATAGACATGAGAAGAAGAAATGAAATAGAAAAAATTAGAAAACAATTTTTTCGGTTCAACTAGGTTTAAATCAATTCTTGTTTGAGTGAATCCTTTGTGTTACATTTCATAATACAAAATTTGAAGCATATGTGATTCTTCTGCTATATAAAAAAGATTTAAATATATTAACACAATACTTTTGATATCGTGATTGTTATGGCAAAAAAGATTGACTTGACAGAAAAGGTTAAGGAACTGATGCTCAAACCCGATAAGATAAGGAACATAGGAATAGTTGCACATATAGATCATGGAAAGACTACACTCTCGGATAACCTCTTGGCGGGAGCCGGTATGATATCTGAGGAACTCGCTGGAAAGCAGCTTTACATGGATTACGACAAGCAAGAACAAGAGAGGGGGATAACCATTTATTCTGCCAACGTATCGATGGTTCACGAATTCAAAGGAGATCACTATCTGATAAACTTGATAGGCACGCCAGGTCACGTTGATTTTGGTGGTGACGTGACGAGAGCGATGAGAGCGGTAGATGGAGCTGTGGTGGTTGCATGTGCCGTTGAAGGTGTTATGCCACAAACAGAAACCGTACTAAGACAGGCACTCAAGGAGAGAGTGAAACCTGTTCTGTTCATAAACAAAGTAGATAGGTTGATAAAGGAATTGAAACTCGGTCCAGAAGAGATGCAAAAGAGGTTCATGAAGATAATCGCTGAGGTAAATAGATTGATTAAAAAGTATGCCGAAGACAATTACAAGAACTGGACCGTAAACGTTAATGATGGTTCAGTTGCGTTTGGATCCGCATATAGAAATTGGGCAATTTCTTTCCCATTCATGAAGGAAACTGGGATCACATTCAAAGACATAATAGAGTACAGCTCGCAGGACAGGGACAAGGAATTGGCAAAAAAAGCTCCTCTACATGAAGTTGTTTTCAACATGATAATAGAGCATTTGCCCAATCCGTTGGAAGCTCAGAAATACAGGATACCGAAGATATGGGGTGGCGATCTCGAGAGTGACATAGGAAAGAGTATGATGAATTGTGATCCAAATGGCAAGTTGGCGTGTATAGTCACAAAAGTATATACTGATCCTCATGCTGGTAGTGTTGCAACCGCAAGAATATTTTCTGGAAAGATGAGAAGTGGTCAAGAAGTCTATCTCGTCGGACAACACAAGAAGGAGAGAGTGCAACAAGTTTGTATATACAAGGGACCACAGAGAATTACGATGGACGAGATAACCGCTGGAAACATAGTCGGGTTGATAGGACTATCATCAGTATTCTCAGGTGAAACCGTTTGTGATCCAGAAGAGGTCATCCACCCATTCGAGAGCATAAAACACATATTCGAGCCTGTGGTGACCAAAGCCATAGAAGCAAAGAAAGCATCAGACCTTCCGAAGATAATTGAAATACTGAGAAAGATATCAAGAGAAGACCCGAGCCTCAAAATAGAGATAAACCAAGAGACGGGAGAACACCTCGTATCCGGATTGGGAGAGCTCCACTTGGAGGCAAAGGTCGAGAGAAAAATAAAGGAAGAGGGAATAGAAATAGAGAGTTCACCGCCAATCGTGGTTTACAGGGAGACCGTCACAAAGAAAGCCGGGCCGATTGAAGGTAAGTCCCCTAACAAGCATAACAAATTTTACATAGAAGTTGAGCCACTTCCAAAATCCGTATATCAAGCAATGGTCGAAGATAAGATCCCTGAAGGAGAGGTAAAGAAAAAGGATCCTGAGCTAACTGCAAAGCTTAGGGAACTCGGACTGAATGAAATAGATGCCAAAGGAGTGAAGATGATTTACAACAGAAACATTCTTGTAGATGCAACAAAGGGTATACAATATTTGAATGAGGTAATAGAGCTTTTGAAGCAGGCTTTCAAGGAAGTAATGGATGAAGGACCAATAAGCAAAGAACCATGCTCATCGGTTATAGTCAGACTCGTCGATGCGGAACTTCACGAAGATTCAATTCACAGGGGACCAGCACAGGTAATCCCTGCAGTTAAGTTCGCAATAAGGAACGCCATGCTGATGGCGGGTCCAACGTTGTTGGAACCAAAACAGATAGTGAGAATTGAAGTTCCTCAGGAGGAAATGGGATCTGCAATGAGAGAAGTACAGAACAGGAGAGGAGAGATATTAGACGTTGAGAGCGGAGAAGGAATAAGCATATTGAAGGCTAAGATACCCGTCGCAGAAATGTTCGGATTCGAAGGAATGTTGAAATCGGCTACAGGTGGAAAGGGATTCTATTACCTTATAGACGTAGTCTTTGAGAAGATACCGAGAGAACTTTTGGAAAAAACCGTCTCTCATATAAGGACGCGAAAGGGAATGGATCCGGAGTTTCCGAAACCCGAGGTCTAAGTTTTTACAATTTTTTTACAATTCAGATTTCTATTTTTGGAATTATTTTAAATATTCCAATTTTTGAATAATTTTATTTTGCCAATAAAAAAAGAACTTAAAAATACCTTTAAAAAATTGAATCTGCTCAAACAGGAAATACAAAAAGGTATCGTTGGACAAGAATACGTAATAGATTCTGTCATCAAATCATTGATGTGCAGAGGTCATGTTCTTCTCGAAGGGGTTCCCGGTCTGGCAAAAACACTTTTGGTCAGGCTTCTGACGAGTTCTATTTCGGGTGTGACATTCAAAAGGATACAGTTCACGCCAGATTTGCTACCATCGGATATAATCGGAACGACCATATACATAGAAAAAACTGGAAAGTTCCAGGTCCAGAAGGGCCCCATATTTGCAAACTTCGTCCTCGCCGATGAAATAAACAGAACTACACCAAAGGTCCAGAGTGCGATGCTTCAAGCCATGCAGGAAAGGGAAGTTACCATTGGAAAGGAAACTTTTCAGCTCCCGAAACCGTTCATGGTTCTGGCAACGCAGAATCCTTTGGAACAGGCAGGTACCTATCCTCTTTCAGTTGCACAGGTTGATAGGTTCTTGTTCAAGATATTCGTGGACTACCCAACGGAAGAGGAAGAACTGAAGATAATAGACATAAACGCAGAGGTAAAAACCATTCACGAATTCGGAACTAAGGAAGTTCTGAGCCTAAAAGACTTGAGTAAGATACAGGAGCTCGTCAAAAAGATAAAGATCTCCACCGGTGTCAAGGAATACATCCTGAATATAGTGGAAGCTACAAGAGATCCCAAAAAATATGGCCTTGAATATGAGAAGTACATTGAATACGGTGGAAGTCCACGGGCAACGATATTCTTGAGTCTGGCTGGAAAGGCAAATGCGCTCATGAATGGGAGAGATTACGTGATACCTGATGATATTAGGGAAGTTGCGCCCAACGTTTTGAGACATAGGATAATTTTGAATTATGAGGGGAAAGCCAGAGACATCTCTACAGATGATGTCATAAAGGACATAATAGAAAGGGTTCCGGTGATATGATGAGAAAAGATTTGAAAAAATACAGCGAGATGATTCTTCAAGTAAAGAGGGAAATTCAGAAGTGCGTATACGGACAGGAAGATGTGATATCATCGATAATAAAGGCACTCATCTGCAACGGTCACTGCCTTTTGGAAGGTGTCCCCGGTGTTGCCAAGACTCTATCAATAATGGCTTTATCCAGAACCATAAAGGATATCAAGTATCAGAGAATACAGTTCACGCCAGATTTGTTGCCATCGGATATAACCGGAACCGTAATGTACATAAAAGGAAAGGGATTTCAAGTGAGCAAGGGACCAATATTTGGGAACATAATTGCAGCCGATGAAATAAACAGAGCCCCGAGTAAAGTTCAGAGTGCGATGCTTCAGGCAATGCAGGAAAGGGAAGTTACCATTGGAAAGGAAACTTTTCAGCTCCCGAAACCGTTCATGGTTCTGGCAACGCAGAATCCTTTGGAAACTAAAGGTGTGTATCCATTGCCGGAGGCACAGGTTGATAGGTTCTTGTTCAAGCTGAAGGTCGGCTACCCCGAAAGGGAAAACGAGATGAAAATAATAGACGAAAACGCTGAGATAAAAAGACTCGACGATTACGGAATAAAAAAGGTTATGACAAAAAAAGACATAATAGAGATCCAAAAACTCGTCAAGACTTTGAAGAGTTCTACAGGAATAAAAAAATACATAGTCAGACTCGTCAATGCAACGAGACATCCCGATAGGTACAACATAAAGCTCGGTAAGTACATAAAATGGGGGGCGTCTCCACGCGCGACGATATATTTGAATTTATCGGGCAAGGCCACTGCGCTCATGAATGGGAGAGATTACGTGATACCTGATGATATTAGGGAAGTTGCGCCCAACGTTTTGAGACATAGGATAATTTTGAATTATGAGGGGAAAGCTGAAGGCATAGGAACAGATGAAATAATAGAGGAAATAATAGATAAGGTCCCGATAACATGAGCAAAATAACTAAAAAAGAAGAAGAACTCAGGAAAGAAGCAGACAAAGAATCTAAGAGACTCCAAAAGATAAAGGATCTCATGAGGGAAATAGATGCCGAAGTGAGGAGACTCACCGATGCTTTTTCTTTTCTTTTGACGTATAGGCAACTATTCAGAGGTACAGGTCTCGAATTTGCACAACTAAAAGAATACGTTCCAGGACAGGACGATGCGACGAGGATAGATTGGAAAGCAAGCCTCAGAACTGGAAGACTGTTCATAAAGCAATACGAAGAGGAGAGAAACCTAAACATAATAGTTCTTCTTGATGCATGCGCATCGATGAAATTTGGGACGCAGAAAAAACTGAAGAGAGAGTATGCATCCGTAATAGCTGGAGCGATAATAAGCGCTGGTATAGAAATAGGAGACAACATAGGATTTGGAATGTACTCTGAGGATATTATAACATTCCTTCCACCGTCCAACGATGAAACACAATATTACAGGGCGTTGAGAATGATGGTGGACGATGACTTGTATGGTGGGAAATGCAACTTAGACAAAGCTCTCAGGTACATACTCAACAACGTTGAAGAGAACAGTATGCTATTCATAATTTCAGATTTCATTGGAATGGGATGGGAGTGGGAAAGCAGTTTAAAGATGGTGAGTAACAAGCTCAACGACGTGATGGGAATAATGGTCAGAGACCTGAGGGACGAATTCCTTCCCAAGGGATCTGGAAATTTCAGGTTCAAGGATCCATTCTCGGATAAAACACTAATCGTTGACTTAGGAAAAGCCAAAAAGGAATATGAAAGGCTTGCGAGGGAGCAATCAGAAAAGGTTAAAAAAATATTCAGGAGCAGCAACGCCGGATTCATAAAGGTATTCACCCACGAACCATTTGTGAAACCATTGGTCATGGAACTGAGAATAAGAAGGATCGTGTAGTCAATTTTTTATACTTTAAAATTGAAAATTAAAGAGTGAACAAGCTTGTTTATATTGCAATTTTTATTCTAACCATGCTTTTTTCACTCTCGAGTATAGTAAACGCGGACGAGAAACTATTCTTCATCAAAGACATAACCTTTGAAAAAAACGACATGGAAGTTGTTACAGAACTTTCAAACTTAACCTTTAACATATCTCCTTTGAATGCAAGGATATTCCTTTGCGACGATGTTTGTAAAGAAGAAGATATAAAGTCCGTGAGCTATTCTGGAAACGAAATAGAATTTTTTCTTATCCCGAACAAAACTGGGAGTTACTTGCTCAGGGTAATGATCCCCATAGACGGCATCAAAAGGTTTGACGAAAAGTTCGTGGAAATAAACAAGAGTTTCATCGGTGACAGAAAAAGATCCTCGAAGGGTGGCAAAGATGATAAAACCAATAATAATATTATCACCGGTAACCTCATAGAAAGTGCATCCAGCCCTTTCATGATATTCGGATACTTATCGACATTAACACTGACAATATTTTACAGTCTCAGAAAAAACCTATACAAGATGAAAAAATATGCACTGTCCCATCTAAACACACTTGAAAACGTATTTCTATTTCTCTTTTCGATGTTAATACTTTCAACGATCACACATGAACTATTTCATCTGGCAGTCGCAGGATTCTTCGGATGTCCCTGTAAAATTGAGGCATCATTCTTGGGCCCAAAGACTGTAACATTGGAGAATTGTGCCGTCACGAAGCTGGAAAGCATATTAATCCTCGGTGCAGGATTGTTGGGAAATATAATTTTGGGTTTCGTTTTGACCATCCTTTCAAAGGTCAAAAAATCAACCAAACTTCACATAGTTTCCTTCTCTCTTATGTTATCATCTTTCATTTACTTTTTCTATGCAAAAGGGGACATCCACAACATATTGTCGATAATTGGATTGAGAGTGCCACAACTTTATCTTAACTTAATCGGGGTATTTCTATCACTATCGTCGGGCGTTTTCTTCTTCAGGAAAATATTTAAATGACAAAATCTTTAAAATCATTATGAATATCACTGTGGTAACTGAAAAAACCGCTCTTGAGGTCTCCATAACTCTCATAGTTGTATTTGTTCTATATGCATTTACAAAAATAGAATTTTTGAGAGGTAAGAAGTTCAATGAACTTCAGAGGACTCAGAGACGGAATAGATGAACTGATGAGGGAAGAGAGAAAAGCCCTCATAATTTTTCCTGTGACAGTTCTGATAATAGCAACGATAACCCATGAAATTTTTCATATGATCGTACTGAACATATATCACTGTCCGTTCACGTCGAGCATACAGATAATACCATTCGATTTCATCTACATGATAAATACATCATGTGACGTGACAAAACTTCAGGCTGTAAACATCCTTGCCGCAGGTCTCGTAGGCAACTTACTCCTCGGAGTAATTCTGGCAATGATCTCATCGCTTATTAGACTCAAAGGATACTTTCTCAAATCTTTTTACATATCTACAGCATCTCTTGGGTTTTTCTTTTCCACCGGTTTCTATCTACTTGGTGCAAAAGGAGATGCAGTGAACATAACAAAAATTCTCGGTCTGAACGTTGATTTCCTTTGGATAGCGATTACAGGAATTTTCATAATAGTTCTCTCGACGATAGAGTTCTGGATAGAATTCAACTCCATGTCCAAGGAATATGAACTACTTCACATGTTGAAAGAAGAGGAAAGAGAACTGAAAATATCCAGACTAAAATAAAGGAACGAATCCCAAGTACCACAGTAACATGTAGACCAAAAGTATGGCTGTTATGCTTATTACAATTGGTATTAGAGCTCCAGAATACTTACCTCTTCTTCTCAAAGTTATGAATATGAACAGGATTATCACGAATATTAAAGTTAATAGGAACGTCAACGGTATTCCACCTGGTATCAGGGCCTTTGGAGGAGAGACCTTTATCGTCATTCTCGTGAAAGCATAGGCATCTTGATCCGTATTGACTATCAAAAAAGCCCTGCAAGATTCTGGGCCAGTTTTTGTTTTCACCTTCAAGTTTAGGGTTTTTTCCTCATCCACATCCAACTTTATCTCAGACGACGATTGGTTTACTATGCAATTTTCGATATTCTCAAGCCTTGCAGACACGCCAGTCAGAGGCTTTTTGCCTATGTTCTTGACCAAAATCGGTATCGTCTGCCATGAGTTTGAGTCCAACATTATTTCGCTCGGACTCTCCACTATTTTGACTTTTGATAAAAATTCACCCGGGATAACCTCAAACCAGAAGTATGTCATATCCAAAATATCTCCATTCCTCGCTATAACTTGTGTTGGAATGGCATAGGTAGACGGACTCACCTTGTAAGTCGGTTTTATGAAGAGGGTTCTGTTGAGTTTCTCCCCCGGCTTTATGGTATCTATGTATGACTCATTGGCGATCCAATCTTCTCCGATAACTGATTTTATCGTGAGGTTATTGATTTGTGTTCCCCCAACATTTTCTATGGTGAACCTAACTGGAGTGTATTTTTCTTGCATACCCTTGACTTGAAGATCTATAGGTTCTATGTTTATCTTTATGGCGCCTTTGCCTTCTTTTGGAAGTGGTTGTGGCTGAGGTTGGGGAGTTGGCTCAGGCGTTGGTTGTGGCTGAGGTTGGGGTTGTATCTCCGTTTTATTACCGAATTGAGTTATAACCTTGAAATCTTTAACAATTTCCAAACTCCCACTACACAATATTCTATCGGTACAGTTCAGTTTGTGGGTTGTGTAACTCACTTCACACTCCGAGGTTATCGACCTGTTTACACAACTTCTGTAGGTTTCTGTGAAAGTTACCTTCTTTCCATCCGACGAGAGATCTGGAATCGTGAAATTTCCCAATTTTATCATAATCCAACCGGCATTTGGCCATCCTTGTTCATAGGTACATTCGTTTGATGTTAAATTTTGATCCTCACTGAAACATGCATAACAGTATTCACTGCAGTTTTCCATTTTGAAAGTGTAGGCATAATAAGTGGTATTAGATATGTTGAGTTTTGAATAATAAGTCGTGGAATTGGGCGACTCGCCCTGTATTCTCAATGATGAGACATTTGTAGTGTTCGCCACATATTTTCTTCCATATGTGTTATAGCATTCCGTTGGGAACATGTATATGCAGGTAACTTCGTCCCTTCCATCACCATCGATATCTTCGGGTTTCGTGCAGTTCGCAGTTTCGTTGTATGCTGGCCAAGGATATTCTTTGTTCCCCCTATTTAAATCACTCTCAAATTCCGTAATACCGTGCCAATAGTAAGTACCGGGTTTGGTCTTATTGTTGGTGACCCAAAATCCAAAGTGGGGATCCGATTCCCACGGCTTAAGGAGAACGGTCTGATCAGATATGGGACTCATGACTATCGTGGTATCATTCTTGACGTACATCGTACTGGTCTCATTTATGTCCACGTTACCAACGTTGTTATTTATCTGGAGAAATAGGACTGTCATTCCCCTTATGACCTTGTCCGGAACGTAGTAATATTCAAAACCAGCACCACACATTGGTGCAATTTCAACGGAGATGACTACCTCTTTCTTTATCCTCACCGAGAAACTGTAGCTCGGTGATATGGTGAAGTTGCCCTCCGAATCGTTTGCGAATATATTGTAGACGAACGTTTTTGCAAGGTTGGGAGTATAGTTAAATTCGTATATCGAACCATTGACGTGAGTCATTTCAAATGTCTCGTTCATCGGATATGTAAAATTCACCAAAACCTTGTCTATGGTTGCATTGTCCGTTATGTTAGCCCTTATGGTTGCTGTATCGCCAAGAATGAGTGATTGAGGATATTCTACACTGTTGATAACAGGGGCCGCAAAAACCAGAGATGGAACTATCAATATGAATAACAAAAACGTCAACAGTGTTGGGGGTGCTCTCATACTATCTCTTCCTTATGAAGTATATGAGCAACAACAATATAACAATTATCAACATAACATAAATAAGATATCCGCCACCTTCTTCTTGGTTTTTCAATGTGAAAAATCCCGTTGGAAAGTTAATTTTCCTCTCTTCGCCGCCACTCTGGGTTTCATCGGGATGTTTGACGTTGAACTTGCTGTAACCACCATAAGATTCGTTGTTAATTCCATTCTTTATTCTCTCGTACTCCTCATAAAATTTCTCCAGTTTAAGACTGTTTTCATACTCTTCTTGTGTCTTTGCATTCACATTCCCTGGTATGGTTACAGCATAATAAAACTCCCGTGCCTGAGATATCTGCTCTTTTATTCCGGAGCTCGTCGGTTTCTCAGTGGTGGCTTTAACCATAACCTTTATCACATGATAATTACGAGTTATCTCGCTTATGTTTCTCGGTACTTTTATCTTGACGAAGACTGGAACAGCCTTGACGTATCCGCCACCGAGAGCCACCCACTCAACCATGCCGATGGGACTATCAACT
>JAGHBM010000079.1 GCA_021160955.1 Candidatus Aenigmatarchaeota archaeon | reverse complement strand
GTTCATCACTACGATTCGGTTAAAATCGTCTGGACTGACGGGAAATCCAAAATCGGGTTCATAGATCGGAACGGTCATCTCAATATCATCAAGAAAGATGAAATTCTCGATTTGAAGATTTTAGATAAGAGAAAAGTCGATAAAACGGCGATAAAGGATTTGGTCAAGATCAAGAATTTGAAAAAGTCGATTTGGAGGCATAGAATCATAACAGGCTACGACGACGATGGGATCGATTTTGAATTCGTTGGAACGGGCAGAGACCTTTATTCCTACATCGACGGGGATAAACTCATAGAAAGAGGTTTAGGAGATTACATGCTCATGGTTGAGTATTATGAGGTTAGATGATTCAGCTCTCCAAATCATTCAGCATTTGGACCACGAGAGGGAGATCGTTCCCCATCACCTGTATCAGGGAAACGGTTTCAGATTCAGCAGAGCTACCTTTTACCGACGGCTTGAGCATCTCAAACAACTCGGATTAATTGAATGGAAGGTGGGAAAAGCTCGATTAACTGAAAAAGGCTTAAAGCTACGTTCAATCTTAAACGGTTCTCATGTCGATTTCAAGGAAAAGGAGGAAGATAAGGGAACGTCTCATGATCCAATACAGGAGTTATATAACAAGCCCCCAGATCGAGATTTCAGGCTCTTTGAAGCTGATAAGCTGAGATCTCAGCTTGATGATTCGTTTATCTACGTCGATTATCCTCAAACGGGGTTTATCCTAAAGATTTTGATGGAACTCGCAGGAATAGAGGAGAAGGCTAAAACTAACGTTGAGAGGTTCAGACTGCTCAAATCTCACGATTTTAAGGTTAAACTTGCGATAAATCACTTTGAAAATAGTCCTAAACAGCTTTTGATCTTCCTTGAGGAACTGATCAAGCTCGGAAAGATTGAAGCCCTCTACATCGGAGTTAAGAATGAAAGAAAAGCCTTGAGAAATAAAAAACTCGTTGAGTTCCTTCAAGATCACGATTTCGAAAATGAGAGGTTTAAACTGCCGAAGGAGTCCATTACCCTCTTTCCACTCTTTCTGATTGCAGTTATTGGTATCATCTTAATTCTTGCTCTCCGCTCCGGATATCAACATGCTTCGATATTGAGCGTTATGATGATCGTTTACTTTATGAGGTCGTTGCTGTTTAAGGAGCTGAGAGAATTGTAACTATTAAAACCATCACTACAACGAGCGAGTCTTCGTGCACTGTGGATATCTCGAACATCCCAAGAACGGACCATAATGACTCCAACGTAAAACCATGTAACTACCACAATCTGGACACTTGACTTGAGTTAAAACTCGATCCCCTTTCATCAACTTATACTTACTAAAGCAATTAGGACAGAACATGTAAAGACAATTCCTATCCACTCTCATAACCATAAACCTACCACATTTGGAACACTCTACAAAGGTAGAAAACTCTTCAGAAGTTTCTTGTAAATCCAATAGTCGCAAAACTTCCTCGACAACAGACTTTGATTTAAATCTTCTCATAATCTCTTCGGTATCTCTATGACTCAAGATATTCAGGCTTCCTTCCCATTCTACATCATCGTCGATAACTGCGATTTTGAAGTGGATGTTACTCCGTTCAATAACCTCAACACCCATAGACTTTAACTGTTCAAAGGCTTTTCCGATGTATGGAGAATATTCCTCCTTAGCAAGATCTTTAATTGGGCGAGTGTAGATTCTAACTTCAACCCCCCTGCTCGTAAGCAGTTTAAAAATATCCATAAACTTACTGAGACGCCGAAATGTAACGAACGGCGAAACTATAATAACCCTCTTCTTTGCATTCATTAAATCTCTAAAAAAGGCTGGATAGAAATCATTCTCCCTATACAAAACACTCGGAACGTCCTCACTTCTAACTCTAAACATATCCCGAATACTTTTTTCAAAATCTTTTGCGAAATAAGAATTTACGAACTTCCCACTACTAATTGTTTCCCCTCTCTCTTCGAAGATCTCTATGATCTTAAGAATTTTCGAATTAGACGGAAGGTTTTCCTTGAGGTGTTTTGTGTTCGCAATCAAAAACAACTTGCATTTTGCTCTCGTTAACGCAACATTAATTAAGAAATTAGAAGTTTCATCTTTCGAATCGTCCAGTAGCTGAGAGATTCCAGCTCCAGGACCCTCCACAGTATCAAAGATGACCACATCGGACTCTCCACCTTGAAATCTGTGAACAGTCCCAACAATTACCCTTCGGTCCAGCCCTTTTTCTTTAAGTATCTTGTTGATCAATCTAACCTGTGCGGCGAAAGGAGAAATAATTGCCACGTCACATCCAGTTGATTCTACTATCCTCTCTGCTAAGCTTACTGAAAGAACCGCCGTATATATATTAACGCGACTACCCAACACATAACTACACCAAGGAGAAGCAGAAGAAGTATCGACTAATGTCAAAGGATGAGAACTAATACCATCCTCTACTGTATGGTTCAATGTATTTTCAGCATCTTTCAGATTTCCACCATAAAACAATTCATTAACAATTTTCGATATTTCTGGATTCATCCTGTATTGAATGTCAAGTAAACAAACTCTCTCGTCATTCTTCGCTTTATCTACTCTATCCACACCCAAAACAGAGAAAACATCTCTTTTCAACCATTTTTTTGCCATGTCTCCATCAGACATACACACAGGCGGCAACTGTAAAAAATCGCCAGCGATAACAACGAACCTTCTACATTTGCTCAAAGCCCAATAAAGATAAGGTAAAGGAGCCATACTACCCTCATCCACAATTAAAACATCGAAAGGCTTATTAGGAAAATTTCTATCTGAAAACGTTTTTGTTAGAGTAGTGCATAGAACCTTAGCATTTTCGAGAACTTCAATTTTTACCTTATTTAGTCGTTCCTTGACTCTTTCTATTTCTGATTCCACAGATTTTAGTTCCTCTTTCAATTTTTCGTATTCCTTTTGTATTTCCGGTAACCTCCCCAGCTTCCGTCGAAGACTTTTAACTTTGATTTCTAAGGGTTTTCTATCATCCTCAAGGATATTACGTTTCTTTTCTAATTCTTCAAGCTCTTTCGTTAATTTCTTGATTTCAAATCGTTCTCTCTCAATTTCTGCTTTGATTTTATCCGGATTAAACCCCAAAAGAAGTCTTTTGATCTTATTCATCGAACCTACTTGCTGAAGCTGGATACGTAAGACGTCAACATGAGCTTCTTTTTGAATTATCTTCGATTTAAGTTTCGAACGGTGTGAATATATAGTTTCTAATTCCGACTGCAATCGTTCAAGCTGTACGGAGATCTCCTTGTATTCTTTTTCCAAATTCTCGCGTTCACGAATCTTGGATTGTAAGTCCTCTAATTTGTCTATGATTTCTACTTTTCGATGATCCAATTCATCTAACTCTCTCTTCAGCTTTTTTTCAAAGCATTCAACAATTTTTTCAAAAGACACGAATTTATTCTCAAGTTTTTCACCGCAAATACCTAAACGAACTATTCGACCTTGCTTATAGAGTTCTGAATCGGCCATGAGGTCTGCAATTTTCTCGGTTAATTCATCTACGGCCGCATTTGAATGGGCAACCACTAACACACTTAATCCCCGTTTTACGAAACAGTACACCATGTAAGCCAATGTTTTTGTTTTACCTGTTCCTGGTGGACCCCAAAGTATCGTCAACTGTTGAGATTGGGACTTCTCTACGGCTTTTACTTGACTTTCGTTGAGTTCTGGTATATCTAAGCTGATTTTAAGATTGCCTCTCCATCCTTTACCATTCTTGAATACGAGATTTGAAAGGTAGAAATTTTGGTGCTTTTGTTCTGAAAGCACCAAGGAGAAATACCTCTTTTTGAGCAATTCGTATAAAAAGTATAGGTTCACAGTAAGGTAAGCCTCCGGAATCCTTTTTCCCAAATCATGTTCGACTCCAATAACGACTTCCATACCCTTACTTTGAACAATTTTGCCCGGGTATCGCACATTTCCAACTATAATGTCCACAGGCGAATCATCCAAAACTGTTAAGGAGTTTTCAAGAGTAAAAGAGTAGAGAAAATGCCCCGCTTCTTCACAAATAAACCGACCATCTAATACTCGAACAACGGTGTTACCTCTATTTGATTTAATTTCTTCAATCTCTTCATCAAGAGCTTTTATGAACTCGGAAATCAAATCCAAATCTGCATAATCATCAACTATTGGCGGAAGTTCCTCAAACACGGCCCCACACGATTCACAACTATAGATCATATCACGCTTCTGATTTTTGTAACCACATTTAGGACATTCCAATTTGAAAGTTACCGCACCCGTCATAAGTCCTGAATACCCTATAGAACAACCGCACTAAAAACATTTCAATTATTCAAAATAAGTGATTAATAAGCTGAGAAAGCTTTCATATTTATTAGTCTTATCGCTAACCGTATAAGCCGCTACAATTAAATAAATACATCTCCCGGGATACGACCCCGGGAGACCACCATAGCACAAATTCGAATTGAGAGGAAGTTAGTCGACAAGATCAGACTTGGATTGCTGAATTAAATACATCCCTAAGAAACTATTAAGTTTTTGCCATATTCAAAATAAGTGATTCATACAATATTCAATTTGAAAAAGAGGCGACAATGATAGAGTGGAACGTTAAAGCCACAAAAGAGTTTGAGAGATCATTTAGGGACTTAACAAAGAAAGACAAACAACTAAGAGAGAGAATCATAAAATCAATAGAAAAGCTGAAAGACAACCCATATTCGGGAAAACCATTGTCATACGACCTCACAGGACTAAGATCTCTCAGAGTTGGCAAGTATAGGGTGATCTACAAAATAGACGAGGAAAATAAAGTAATTTGGCTAATCACAGTAGGACATAGAAAAGTCGTGTATTAACCCCCAGTTTCTTTGATAAGCTCTTCAAAATCGACTACATTTCCTTCTTCAATATCCTTTAGGCCTTTTTCAATAGATTTCATTAATTCCTCGTCAGACATTATTTCGAGAGTTTCGATAATGGAATCGAGTTCCTCTAAATCCTTGAGAAGTCTATCCCTTAGTTTAGTAAGATCTTCAAGGAGTATTGTTTGATCTACCATTACGATCTTGTAGTTATTTACGGTATATAAAACTGTAACTTACAACTAATGTTACAATCACAGCAGAAAACGAAAAGAGATTATTTCTCGGATTCTTCCTTAGGCTCTATCTTTTTAGGTTCTACGTGGATGTGAGCGATGACATTGTGTTTTATTCCGATTAGATCGACGTATGTGATATTGTTTTTTCCTATGATTTTAGCTTGAGTTAAGATGTAATAATCCCCGTCTTTTCCTGTTAGGATTCCCTCATAGATTATTCCGAATCTGCTTTGAATTGTAACTTTCTTACCCATTAACAAGTCTAAAAATTTCTTCTTCTGTTGTTTCTGTTGCTGTTTCTGCTGTTTTTGTTTGGATTGACTTTGTTTAGCCATTGATAGATTTAGGTTATCACACTTAAAAAGTCATCGAGATTGTTTTTGGTTGTGCATAAAACGAATTTCCAATTTTGTTTGGGTTTTTCTTTGGTTTGCATTCTGAATTTGGGACTAACGGAATAAAAGCGAGTTCTACAAAGCCAATACCATGCAAGCTTATTTACTACTCCCTCTTTCTTTTTACCCTCACCTCCTCCGCCTTCTCCTTCATCCGCTCCTTTTTTGTTTTCTTCTCCATTACTCTCAACTATTGCATTCAGATTTTTAACGAGGTATTTTTTGAGATAATCCGAAGGGGAGAGGGAAGCTCCGTCGAAGAATTTATTCTTCTTTCTCTGCAATTTTTCAACGTATTTAAGATAATCTGGTGGCGGATTTTCCCATTCCCATAGATTTCCTTTCCTTATCAGTTTACAGAGGTAGTTAATGGGTCCCTGATATTTGGGGTGCTTTCGTTTATACTTCAAATAGCGTTTAAGGAGCTTCTTTCCCAATTTGTTAAGAGCCTTGACCTGCTCCTCGGTTAGACGGTTATTAACGGTTTTCTGGATGTGATAACCCATTTTAGAGAGGAAATTAATGAGATGATTATCGAGCCATCTTGTAAACTCGTTTTTATCCATGATTCTTGAGATTCCGAATAAAATTCCGTGTCTGTGGTGGCTCAGATTTGTTTGGGGTTCGTCAGCGTAGATGTGCGGAGGTGTGAAGCCATAGTGCTTTCTAAGGTATGCCTTAATTCTATGCCATAGAAAGCTCATAGCATACTTTTGAATGTATAGCGGGATCATCGGAGGTAAAGTTATCGTTACGAAGACAGCTTCGTCGTATTCTTCTGAAGCTTTCTTCCAAGCGTGGTTATATTTAGCTAAAAGCTGTTTAACGTAGGTTTCATTTGTGAAACGGGTTGTATACTCGATAAATTGATATTCTCCGTTTTCATCGAGGAAAATTAAGACTTTATCCTCTACTCTCTCTTTCCAAGTCTCAAACGACATGTCTAACAATTCTTTATCGAATTGCGAGAATCTTGAAGGAGATTTAGGTAACAACTTATTAGCTACGAACCACCACTCTTGGCTCGCTCTTAACCTTATCGTGATAAGGGGTTTGCTTTCACTCACCACTTTCTTTAGGGTTTCGTGCAACCCAGCCTTACGGATCAAGTCAACCGCTTCCGGTATTGCTCGATATCCTTTCTCCGTTAGCTTTACAAACCTAAATGAACCGACAACTTCAGAATTTATCAGATCTTTTTCCTCTAATTTATCTAAAGCCCTGTGAACTCTCCTTATTAATGCTGGCTTGGATAAGTGTCTGTAGAACTTTTTGAAGAATCTGACCAAATAGGGGGTTACTAAACCGCTAAACTCCCCCCTAAGCTTGACAAGTATTAGGGCTTCATCCACCCTTCCATCCAAAAGCCTTTTTTGTTCAGAAGTTCTATTACCCTTCAAGAGTGGCACCCACCTTTGGTAGCACCCCTCAAGGGTAGCCCTCTGTGGTCTTCAAGGGGCAGGTCTCCTTTGGTCAAGGAGATCACCTCGTATTAGCTTTGGGGGCTGGAGTTAAAGCTCCAGCCTCCCACCTATTATCGAGATCAATAATATAAATTATTTTGGAAATTTACAGCTCCCCGTTTTCAATGATGACCTTAAGGGTGGTGGGTGGGGAG
>JAGHBM010000070.1 GCA_021160955.1 Candidatus Aenigmatarchaeota archaeon | reverse complement strand
GTTTGTCCAATACTGGACTTATCATCAAGCAAGGCATACACCAAGTCGCCCAGAAATCCACGACGACTGGGACTTCCTTGGACTTCTCAATGACCTTTTCCTGAAAGTCCGCATCGGTTACGTCTATATGCATATCAACCCCTCACCAACTCACAAAAAGCAAACCATATGGAGCATTTTGCGATTAAAATTCATAGACAGAACTCATATTTATATTTTTCGATATTTGGTTGTGTTTACTTTTTATTGCTTGGTAATATATGGTAGTGATGTTAACAGAATCGAAAATATACTTATAATTGAAG
The DNA here is from genome assembly GCA_021160955.1 of Candidatus Aenigmatarchaeota archaeon. GTDB lineage: Archaea > Aenigmatarchaeota > Aenigmatarchaeia > PWEA01 > JAGHBM01 > JAGHBM01. Next base: position 12,194 of record JAGHBM010000070.1, on the reverse strand, counting down.
AATTGGAATAAAGAATTATTTAATGACGAATAACTTGGATACAAATCTTTAAGAAATAGAGTATTGCTTCTCACTCAGCAATTGAATCACAATCTCTTTATCTTTCCCGGTCTCGGTTCATAACAGATACCGTCGTTCAAGAGCTCGTTTATTATTTCTTCAACCTCGTTTTCATCAAGACCTGACTCAGAAATAACTTGAGAATACTCTGCACCCGTGCCATCATCGAGCATATCTATTATCTCCAATACTTTGTCTTTCATGGACTTTCTATCTTCTATTTCTTCCTCATCGACTTCTTCACTTTCGACTATGGATTCAACAACTTCTTCGGAGATACCTTCCGCCTGTGCAAGTTTCTTTATCTCTTCCAAGTCTGAAGTTTTTTTCTGAAATTCCTTTATTTTTTTCCTTATCTCTTCAAACTTTTTTCTTTGATCCAGCAGTTCTGCCTTTCTCAGTATCAAGAAATTTGGATCTTCTATCTTTCTTATTATCTCCGGTGCTATGTACAATTCGTCTCCATATTCCCTTATCTTTCCTATCACATCGACTATGTCCCCGATGCTCAGATTCTCGAGCATCTTAACACTCTTGAATATCTTTGCCCTTATAGTCTCGGTTCCGTCGTCAAGAACTATAAAACCGTATTTGCCATCTTCCGTGACAAACTTGTTCATGATAGTAGCCATTATCCTGACTCTTGAAATTCTAACTCCAACTGGAGTTATCACATAATTGCTTTCAAACCCCTCTGCCTTGAAATATTTCCCATCAACCACCGACTTTATATCGGTCTTGATGGCAGTTAACCTTTTTCTTTCCACCAACGTAATCACCAAAACCAAATGCCCTTGTCAAAATATTTTGCCAAAACAATTTTTAGGCTTATTTTAAATTGGAGTAGTTGAATATAAATTTCTTTCACAAGAAAAAAACGAAAGAAATTTCAAAAGATTCCATATCTATGGAGATTCTCCACCTTCCGTTCCTTGAGATTCTGACCCTCCCTCATTTTCAGTTCCTGTACTAGCTTGCCCTTCGTTTGAGGATCCTTCAAACGGCAGTGGTTGATAAGTTGGCTTAACCGTCACTGAAGTGTCACCGTAAACCTTGTAGACATAGTCCATATAAGCTCTCACAGTGAAAGTCTTCATGTTGGTAATCTCCGGTCCTTTGTACTTCAAGTCACACCTTATTGCCGGGGTTTGTCCCTGAATGAGTGTTATCGGCTTTATGTTTCTGACCTGCTTGGAATCTCCGGATTGAACTGCCGATCCTATCCATTCCTTAGGATAGCATGTAACATCAAAATCGCTTGGGAAGGTCAAAACAAGAGAATTTGTATCAACTTGCTGATAGAGTCCAGTACCGACATCTTCAACCTTAACAGTTACAGGTATGACCATGTCGGATCTAACGGGTTGTGTTGAATCAACACTCAAATCTATCTTTATGGGGCCTCTTGATTTGGTTGTCGTTGGTGAAACAGACAAGGACTCTCCTGCCCTCGCAGCTTCTCTCAACCTGTCCTGTGAAATCAAAGTGAGCGTTGTAGTGGAATGGGCATCGTACCCATATTCAACCCTAAATCTTATGGGACAAGTACCTTCCATATTTCCAAGCTCTTCGTTCGTGGGAGTCTTAAAATCTTGTGTTACCAACTCCGCACCACCGGGGTATATATCCACCGGCTGGCCGTCTATTCCTGGGATTTCTTTCTCTCGAATGACATTACCGTTGCTGTCTATGGGCGAACAAAGTCCCCAATCGTATATGAATGCCTTAACATCCTTTGCTGCTTTGTCACCTTGTTCAGCTTTACCCACATTGACTACTTGGAAGCTTATCTCAAAATTAGAGTTGGAAGTTATAGGTGGGTTCGGTACGACGGTAACACTCTGTATCTTCAAAACGTCCGGTGGAGCTTCTTTTTCCTGGCCCATGGAACCAAATATCATCTGCATTCCAGGACCTTGGACACAACCAGAAACAAAAATAACGGGAATTAACATTATTAGACCGAGCAACAAAAATTCTTTTCCTTTCATACTATCACTTTTTGATTTTTAAAATATAAAACTTTACTGTCCTTGTTTTCCAACACATTGGTTGAGACTGTATCCACTGAAAAGTTGATCACATAGAGAATCACTACAATCGTTACAACTCTTGACCAATATGTATTTCTTGTCGTTGTCCTTCACGCACTCACAACTGTAAAAGGATCCGAAATCAATGTTCATCTTCTTTTCAACTTTGCTCGTATAGGTATAATCCACCTTTGCAGTCAACTGGAAGGTCTTTTGATCTACATCTATATCAGGTATCTTGGAGTAACAGTATCCTTTAATCGATTCTCCTGGACCTATGGTTTTGCCTTTGATCCCATCCAAAGGTTTCGTCTCATCGGCGCCTTCAACACTTCCCGCAACACAGTAAACCTTCTTTCCATTGTTCTCTAGTGAGCTTATGTCTATGTAGGCATTCTTTATCTTGGCAGTTCCCCTTCCTTGGTTTTCGAGATATATCATAACAGGTACTCCACCCATGTCGTCTCTCACTGGCATCTCATTTCTCATAACTGCTATTCCCAGTCTGACTGGGCCTCCACTGTCTTCGGTCACTTGTTCCTGTTTATTCAGCTTCCCGTTTTCTGCGAGCTTGTAATAGTAATCTTTATCCATAACTGAGACACTGACTTTGCCATTTACATCGTAATCATAACTTATTTGTGCACCGTAGGAGATGTAGTTTCCTCTTAGTAAGTATTTGCCTTCACCTATAGTATATTCAATACCATATTGTCTTAACTCACCCGGCAGCAGAAGGTCTATATTACAGGAAGATTTGTAAACACCGTCACAGTTGATCTTCACGCTGCCAGCTGGTCTTCCCTCTGCAGTTCCGTGTGCATATACAGGTTGTATTGGTTTGACCGTAATATCTTTTCCGTACTCCTTTCCTCTGTTTTCGATCGTCGCTAAAACCATGACCTTTTGACTCGGCATGGTAATGGTTGTCTCACCCATTGGTTCGACCCTTGTGACTTCTATGGCACCTATACTCTCCTTCGTGGAGGTCTGAGGTTGATAATTCTGGTAGTATGCAACTGGATTGCTCAATATTTGGAACCCTTCTTGCAGAGACTTGAACGGTGCGATCATACCCTCGAATGTAGGTGTGATTGAACTTATTGCATAATCTATCTTAGGCCACCAAATTCCAAAAACTGATTCTCCCATAACATCTGGATATGCAGCTGTTGCCGTAATTATGAGTGCAAACAATATTGGAACGCCTATAATGGGTCTCGCATTAACAACAGGTGCCGCGGCTATTATCCCGACACTCGCTATTATGAGGAAGAAGAAGTACGCAAAAGTTGTTCCGGCCAAAGCCAGTGATCCTGCTATTATGCCAGAACCTCCGAACATTCCTAACAACAATCCATTCAAATCATGTGGTTTGTTGGCCGTGTGGATGAGTCCAGCTATTAGAACCAGCGTACCAATCATAGTTCCAGTCAACAAATCCATCAATCCCGATGGATTTGAAATCGCTCCCAACAGTCCAAGTGGTGTCTTCAGTGAAAAGCTCACGGGAACTCCGAGCATTGGTAAGGCAAATTTAACGACCAGTTCAAACAAAACAATGAAGATTATAATTTTTACTATGGTTGCCAAGCTAAACGAAGCTGCTTTTTTGCCCAATCCCTTTGCAATTCCCTCGCCAATGTTCTCACCAACTTTCAACATCTTGTTCATAGCATCATCTATGGTCGCATCACCAACGGACTGAGATACAGGAACAGCTATGAAGAATGCCGCCGACATCAAGATCAATGACCAGAAGAGATATGGGCTGACGGCCATCAAACCTATGAAAGTCCAATAGAATACCAATATCAAAACAATTCCAAGTAAAACTCTCATTATTTGCATGCCCTTCTGCTCTGGGGTGACAACCTTTTCAGGCATCGGGTAGGTGACCAGCTCAAATGCCAAAACGAAAAGTGGGACTACCTTCAACAAAGGCACCGTGTGAAAGTGCATGTACAAGCCGAGACCTATCAATATGAAACCGAATGTCCTGAAAACTGACTTGACATAACCTCCGGAGCCGACTGGGTCAAATAACCTTTCCATTGATATCAAAACTATTCCTGCCGATAACATTATCGTTCCCGTAGCGGTACCAAAGACCATCATTATTCCAAATGCAATCATTATGGCAAGAATTATGGTAGGTAGAGCACCATGGAATATGGATGAGAATATCTTTCCACTCGGCTTCTTAATTTTTTTCAACATTCTCTTGGGAGCCGAGAACTCGTAACCACAAGTCTTACACACGAGCTTTCCTTTTATAGGCTTACCATTTTTGTCCACTTTTATGTAAACCTCGCCAGATCCACACCTTGGACATGGAACATCGACTTTTAACCTCGGATCGAATTGGTTGAAAGCTTCTTCTTTGGGTTCTTCCTCCTTACCAGACTTACCCTTGTTAGCAGCTTCTTGCAATTTCTTATAGCACTCTGGACAAACCTTTAGAATACCCTGAGGTGTTGAAACATATCTCAGGTCATCAGTCTCCTTTCCACAGAGGTCACATCTGGGCTTTTCTTCGCCGTGTCCTTTCCCTGGTGGTGGAGATGGTTTCCCGCCAGGTGGTTCACCTGGACCTTCTGGGGACAACTCACCAGTGACTTTTGGTTTGGGTGGTCTCTTTTCCATTTCTTCTAATACGGCCTTTGCCGCCTCTTCAGGAGAATAACCTTGACCAAGATATGCCCTGAACCTCTTGGCCATCTCTTCAGCCACATCCGGATCCGAGCCTTTCAAAGAATTCATAACTTCTTTATATCTTTCATACCAGACATGACCAGTCCGATCCGTTATCTTCATTTTCGGTATGGTAAGGATTTCAGACTCTTTCTTCGCCTCTTCTCTCGTCCTCTTCAATTCCATTTGGAATGCCTTCCATTCAGCATCTTTAGCATACTCTTTTTCTTCTTCAATTTCCTTTTTTTCTATCTTTTTTAACCTTCTCTTTGTAGCATAATCGCTGAATTTTGCCCTAAGTCTTCCTAATGATCCTTTGAACCTGCTTCCCGAGCCTGTGCCTTCAGACCCACCATTTCCCTCACCTGTACTTTCCTCACCGGGACCTTCTCCTCCCTCTGCGATTCTTTCTATATCCTTTGGTGTGATTTCTTTTGGTCTAACACCTATGTTAGTGGTATATTTCTGCCCCTCTTGATGCTTGGTCAGTGCATGGCCCAATACTTTTTTCCATCTACTTGCTCTTTCCACGTTTCCCTCAGATTCAGCTTCCTTTATCTTTTCACGGGCAGTTGCCATCTGAACGCTTGCAAGGGCTTTCTTTGCTGCGGTATCCTTATCCTTCACCTTCAAGAACCATCTCCTGTATTGACTGGCGAGTTTTCTTCCCCTTTCTTGGCTTCTAGCACTCGAACTCGTTTGAAGCCTCTTCACGTATTGGGAAAATTCTTTTGCACCCATAGGCTTGAATTTAGAAGGTTCAGAAAACTCAGAAGAAGGTAAGGGATTAACATTGCCTCCTGTGTTGGAAAAGTTCGGTGAAGTGGCTTTTTCTGCCTCTTTCACCAACTCATCCCATGGCTCATCCTTGGATTTACTCCTTCTACGAAAAATATCTTTAACATTCCTAAGGACTCCGATGGAAACCACCTATTTGTATATTTAATCATTTGTGATGAGTTATTTTTAAAGTTTCTTTTTTAAATTCACGCCTTTCTCCTTTTCTTGGATATAAACACCTCTGATTCGATGGCACATCCCCACAGAAAAAAAAGAAAAGTTCTATAAAAGAAAATAGGTGAGCTTTATATAAAATTTTGTATGGGAAATTGCAGCAAAATAATGTCCATGCTAGTACTCGATCATGATGTCTGAGATCGTCAGACCACCGTCTCCACTGACGGAGAGAATGAGTTTGTTATCACCCACTCCGACGAAGCTTTTCGGAAGGGCAATCGACAAAGTCTTCCCCTCTTCGATGACTCCTTGAATCAAAAGCTTGTGTGATTGTCCATCGGTCCCAACAATTTCTCCCTGCAAAGAAGAGGGACTTCCAAATATCTTTCCGATCCTGAATATTATTCTTCCGGGAAGAGTCGAATACTGACTACCTGAAACATGAAAACTCATTTCCATGGATTCGTTTGCACTTCTATCCCAAAATATTATTAGTTGTGCATTCTCTATCTCGAACGTCACGTCTCCCCCAGGAAGCATCTCAATTGTGTTCTCTCCGCACTTCACGGTATCGTTGAATTCTACCCACTGTCTTGACTTTGGTGTCCCGTTGAAAACGGTCTTACTGTTCAACCTGACTATAAGCCTTCCAGAGCCTTTCACGTTGGAAACGTCCAATATGAGTCTCGAATACTTGACGGACTTTATACTTTTTGGAACGGTGAAACTGAATTTCTGAGAAGTCTCACCAAAGAATTCCGAAATGAAATCGAGATCGAGTATGTAAACTGTCGGTGCCCATATCCTCCACGTACTCGATTCGGCCATAACAACCAATTCGTTCTTCTTTTTGAGCAAATTCTTTTCAACCGGAATGTCGATATCATCGCCGGACTCAAGAATCCCAGAGAACAACAACTCGTTGTTCAAATATATGATAAGCCTTCCATAGAGGTTGGTATCGTTTACGTGAACATGAATTGTAGAATTTCTCAGCTTCTTCAGTTGGTCATCAGTCAGTGTGAAGACCCTCTTATAATCTTTTCTCCTGAACAGGCCATTTTTCACCCAAAAATCTCTGAAAGAAACCAAAGATTTCTTTTCCAATGTTCTTGAAACCACGAATGGTTTTTCATTCAGGTTGAACTTCTTGAAATCCTCCACATTTACGTTGCCTATGAAAATCTCTCCGCTGGACGGCTCGACTATATGAACTATGTTTCTCGTTGAAGGTGTGTACGAATAAGAGCCCGTGGGAACGAATCCGAATCCACCGAAAATTACGTAAAACCCGATTAAGAGCGTCAAACCGATTATGAAGACCTTGGTGAACTCCATAGTTTCCCTATTATTTATTTGAAGCAAATAATATTTAAATTGGTAATGAAAACTGACAAACTCGGACAAAATCATAGATTTCGAATACTTCATAAAGTATGTTGGTGAAGTTTTATGAAACTCAAGGCAAAAGCCAACGTTTCATAAAGTATGTTGGTGAAGTTTTATGAAACTCCTTAAAAAGGATTTGAGGCATGGGATTGTAAAATTGAAGATAGATGATCCTGAAGATGCGTGGAAACTCCAAAGCATATTGGAAGTTGGTGACTTGATCAGCGGAACCGCATTGAGAAGCTCCGAAGTCGTCAGGGGAGACGAGAAAGAGAAGACCAAGAAAAAACCGATCTTCGTCAAGATTTCCCTCGAGAAAAAGGAGTTTCACGAATATACGGGAAGGCTACGGCTCACCGGAAAGATAGTCGACGGTCCAGAGGAGTTCATCGGCTCCTATCAGAGTTTGGAAGCGGACGTGGGAAAAATTCTCACCATGGAAAAAGAATGGAAGAAATGGCAGTTGGACAAGTTGGAGAGAAGTTTGAAAAAGCAGCCTAAGGTTTTGGTCTGCGTACTCGATGAAAGGGAAGCAACGATCGCCGAAGTTGGTGAAAAAATCAAAGTCTTGACCGAGATAACAAACAAAAATGCAGGGAAAGAATTTGGAGGCTCCAGTAACAAGGAATACTTCGGCGAGATAATCTCATTTTTGAAAAACAAGGATTACGATAAAATCGTAATAGCCGGTCCTGGATTTGCCAAGGACGATCTGATGAAAATGATGGACTTGGACAAAAAGATCTTCGTGGACTCTTGCTCCCATGCCGGACTGAACGGTATTCAAGAGCTCATAAAGAGGGGTATTCTTGATAGAGTCTCAGAAGACTCGAGAATATCCGAGGAGACCAGGATTGTTGAGAAATTCTTTGAAGATCTCAGTAAAGACGGATTGGTAACCTATGGAAAGGACGATGTTAGGAAGGCACTGGAAATGGGTGCCGTGGAAGAGTTGTTGATATCTGAAAGTATGGTTAGAGAATTGGAAGACCTCCTGGAATTGGCAGAGAAGATGAGAACGAAAATACTCATCGTATCAGAGCATCATGAAGCCGGTGAGAAGTTGAAGAATATGGGTGGGATAGCAGCATTTTTGAGGTACAAAATAGAATAAATTAAAAACAAAAACTTGATCTATTTTATTTTATCAATATCTCCATCTATTATTCTAGGATTCATCGATAATATCTCTTCAAAATAAGGTAATTTCTTCATGGGAAATTTCCAGAGAAATATCTTTTTGTTCAAGTAGTAGGCAACACCCATCTCCAAGAATGTGTTTCCTCCCACATAACCTTCTTCTCCATCCCTATCAAAATTCAAAACTAAAATAGCATCGCTGTTCTCTATATTTTTAAAATGTTCTTTGATCAACACAGACTTTACATTTACCAAATCGTTTGTTAGATTGTTTTTCCTCATATTGTAAAAATCAGTCACGTGAATTATCTTATCATCTATCTTAATTTCTTCCGGATAGATGAAAACAGTGTGACCTCTATCCTCTAGCTTTTTCTTTATATCAAAAGATTCCTTCGCAAAGAAAGCAGAAGAACATATGGTGATTATCACATAATCACTTCTTCATTATGACTTCTACGTGCGGATAGGGTATTCCTATCCTGGCCTTCTTGAGGGCCTTGTTCAACTCCATCGAAACTTTTGTCTTGATCTCAGGTGGACTGACCTTCTCCATGTTTATCCAGAATCTCAATTCAAAGTTGAGAGAGGAATCCCCAAATTCCTGAAAGACGACCTGTGGTTTTGGATCCTTTTCTATCTCTTTCATCTTGGCCATGACATCGTTGCAGACCTTAATGACCTTTTCCATATCTGACTCGTATTCAACACCAACCGGTATCCTCACCCTTATCAACGGTTTCTCCAAACTTCTGTTCTTTATGATCTCATTTGCGACCTTGGAGTTCGGTATGATGACGAGCTCTCCGTCCCAAGTCATTATCGAAGAAGTCCTTACGTTTATGTCTTGAACCTTACCCGATATTCCAGCTATTTCAACGACATCTCCAACGTTGAATTTTCTGTCAATTATCAATATCAAACCACTCATGAAGTTGCCTATTATGTCTTGAGTTGCAAAACCAACAACGATACCGGCGAATCCGGCACCGGCGATTAACCCGGTCAAAGAGCTCTTCAATCCCCAAACACCAAGAACAAAGAATATCGCAACAATGTAAATTATGAAGGACATCACGTTCTTGAGTGGCTTTATGTCCTTTGTTTTGACCTTGGCTCTTTTCGCAATTTTGAATATCCATTTTTGTATTATCCACTTGTTTATCAGGTAAGCACCGATGATAATTGCAGCCGTCTTAATAATTTGCATCAAGTAAGGAACATTCTCGAAAATGCTCATCAGAGTTTCCATGGTTTTAAATTCGTCTCGATCATTTAAAAACTTAATTATGAATACAAATCTTCGTCTTAAATCTTTTTAATTCTGTTGAACAAAATCTATTTATGGTACAATTCCTGCTTCTCGATGCAAGGTACGTCGTGAAGAACGGAGAAACCGAAATAGAACTTTTTGGAAAAGACGAAAAGGGAGAGACGGTTTTCGTTGAATTGAAGTATGATCCTTACCTATACATAGTTCCGGAGAAAATCACCGACGAGGTCGTTGAAAAGATTAAAAAAGTCGAGCAAGTGAAAAGGATTGAAAAGTTGGAAATGATCGTCGACAGTGACAAAAGAAAGGTCCTGAAGGTTTACGTGAAAACACCCCCAGATACAACCAAGGTCAGAGACATCTTAAAGGATAAAATAGGACACGATAACTTCTTTGAGTATGCGATAAGTTTTCCAAAAAAATTCTTGATGGATCATCAAATCTCACCTGGGGAATGGATTGAAATCGAAGGGAACAAAATCAAGAAGGTGAAACCCAAAAAAGTGAAGCTGAAAAAACTGGGATTTGATATAGAGACGTACGAGGAGGGCGGAAAGAGTAAAATAATAATGATCTCCTTCTACGGTGAAAAATTCAGAAAGGTGATAACATACAAAGATGCCAATTACCAAAATTTTGTTGAAGTTGTCGAAAATGAGAAAGAACTTTTGGAAAGGTTCGTCAAAACCATCGTGGAAGAAGATCCGGATGTAATTTTTGGTTACAACTCGGACGAATTCGACTTCAAGATGATCGAAGAGAGAGCCGAGGAAAACAAGGTAAAACTTTCTTTAGGAAGGGATGGTTCTGAAGTGAAGTTTGTTAGGAGGGCGAGGACTAGCTCGGCCAAGATTTGGGGAAGGATTCACTTGGACCTATTCAGTTTTGTATCCAACATACTATCCCCCCACATGGAAACAGAAGTACTGACACTCGGGGAAGTATCATCTGAAATTCTCGGAGATGAAAAGATAGAAATGGACCTTGAGGAAATGTTGGAATCGTGGAGGAAGGGCGAGAACCTGAGAAAATTCGTTGAATATTGTTTGAAGGATTCGGAACTCACATACAGGCTCGGAGAAAAACTATTCCCACAAATATTGGAGCTTTCAAAACTGATTGGACAACCACCATTTGATGTATCCAGGATGACTTACTCCCAACTCGTGGAATGGTACCTCAGCAAGAGGGCAGTTGCGGAGGATAGAATAATACCGAACCAGCCGAAGTACGAAGACATTCAAAGGAGGAGAATGAAACCATCTTACACCGGCGGTTTCGTCAAAGAACCCATCGAGGGACTCCACGAAAACATAGCCGTCTTGGACTTCAAGAGTCTTTATCCAACAATAATGGCCACCTTCAACATAAGTCCGGAAACTTTGAACTGTGAATGCTGTAAAGACGATGGTCACAAGGTTCCGGAACTTGGATACTGGTTCTGTAAAAAGAAGAAAGGATTCATCTCAAGTGTCGTGGAAGAAATAATAAAGAAAAGGTTTGAGGTTAAAGAAAAGATGAAAAAAGTTAAAGATCCCAAAGAACGCGAAGACCTCGACAGGGAACAATACGCCCTCAAGATAATTGCCAACTCGACTTATGGGTACTTGGCCTACGTTGGTAGCAAGTGGTATTGTTTTGAATGCGCACAGAGTGCGAGTGCCTTTGGGAGGTTTTACATCAAAAAGATAATAGATGAAGCCGAGAAAGAAGGTTTTCAAGTTATATATGGAGACACCGATTCCGTGTTCTTGGAAGCCGAGAACATTGAAGTTAAATCCAAAAAATTCTTGGAGAAAATCAACAACGAACTACCGGGAATAATGCAACTCGACCTCCAAGGAATTTACAGGCGCGGTTTGTTCGTGGTCACAAAAAGTGGGAAGGGTGCCAAGAAGAGGTATGCCCTCGTAGACGATGAGGGGAATCTGACCATAAGGGGATTCGAAACTGTTAGAAGGGACTGGTGCAACCTTGCGAAGGAAGTCCAGAGAAACGTCTTGAGATACATCTTGGAGAAGAACGATGTCAAAGGAGCAGTTGAATACGTCAAAGATGTAGTTAAAAGAATTAAGAACCGGGAGATCGAACTCAAGGAATTCATAATATACGAACAACTCACAAAATCCTTGGAAGAGTACGAACAAATTGGCCCACATGTGGTGGCGGCCAAAAAGATGAAGGAGAGGGGAGAATCGGTTGGACCCGGATCAATAATAATGTTCGTGATAAGGGAAGGATCTGGCTCCATAAGTGACCGCGCCGAACCCGTGGAAGACATGGACTTGAACAGAATTGACACACAATATTATATAGACCATCAAATCATTCCAGCAGCCCTCAGGGTACTCGAAGTTCTTGGGGTCACGAAAGAAGAACTGAAAGGCGGTGGGAAACAACTCGGCCTGAAGGGATTCGGATGACAATATTTAAATATCTTCGTGCTTGGTTGATTATATCTGTAGGTGACTAAAATGAAAACTCCTTTGGAAATATTTGAAAGCTTTGAAAAAAAGAAGATTCCATACACAGAAAAATCCAAAATATGGTATGCATTAAAGAATAACACCTTCTACAAACAAGATTTTATAATATATGCTCAAGAAGGTATTTTTGAGCTCTTAAAAAAAAAAAAAAAAAAGAAAAAG
>JAGHBM010000048.1 GCA_021160955.1 Candidatus Aenigmatarchaeota archaeon | reverse complement strand
GAGTTATTTATAAAGATGCCCTTTGATTTGAAAATTTTTGAAAAGTTTTTAAATCCCGAATTCAAATAGATAAACATGTCTTACATAGATCTCAAATACGAACCCTCGAAGGATGACTTGATTTGTTCTTTCAGGATAGAACCCTCGAGGGGGTTGAATATAAAAAAAGTTGCCGAGGCCGTGGCAGCGGAGAGTTCTGTGGGAACGTGGACGGAAGTAAAGACAATGAAACCCAGAATAAGGAACATGGCCGCTAAGGTCTTTGAGATAAAGGGAAATTATGTGAAGATAGCGTATCCCTCTGAGTTGTTTGAATTGGGTAACATGCCAGAAATTCTTTCTTCCATAGCTGGAAACATCTTCGGAATGAAAGCGGTAAAAAAACTTAGATTGGAAGATGTTGAATGGCCAAAGAAGATAAAAAACAGTTTCAAAGGGCCAAAATTCGGAATACATGGCATCAGAAAGATTTTGGGTGTTAAGAAGAGACCTCTCGTTGGAACGATAATAAAACCAAAAATTGGATTGAATGAGAAGGAGCATGCAAAGGTTGCCTATGAGGCATGGGTTGGTGGATGTGATATAGTTAAAGACGATGAGAATCTAACCAGCCAAAATTTCAACAGGTTTGAAAAGAGATTGAAGGAAACCCTTAAGATGAGAGACAAAGCAGAAAAGGAAACCGGTGAGAAAAAAGTATATATGCCTAACGTGACCGCAGAGACGAAGGAAATGTTGAGGAGGGCCAAGTTGGTAGAAGAGATGGGTGGAAGGTATATGATGGTTGATATAATAACGACAGGATGGGCAGGCCTTCAAACTTTGAGAAACGAAGACCTTAACTTGGTTATTCACGCTCACAGGGCTGGTCATGGTGCATTCACCAGAGGACTTCATGGAATATCCATGCTCGTCGTCGCAGACATTGCAAGGTTGATAGGAGTTGATCAGCTCCACATAGGAACCGTGATTGGAAAGATGGAAGGTAAAAAAGAAGAAATTCTCAGAATAGAAGCTGAAATCGAAAAGAGCTTCATAAAAGAGGGAGGTCATTACCTTGAAGAAGACTGGGGTAGGATAAAACCCGTGTTCGCAGTTTGTTCCGGTGGTTTGCATCCAGGACTCGTTCAAAGGTTGATGAAGATAATGGGTAACAATATTATAATACAGGCAGGCGGAGGAATTCATGGTCACCCCAAGGGAACCAGAGTCGGGGCCACTGCGATGAGACAGGCAGTTGATGCCACATTGAAAGGTATTTCTCTCAAAGAATATTCGAAGACTCATAAAGAACTGAGAGATGCCCTCAAAAAATGGGGTTACAAGAAATAACAATAGAAGTGCTTGTTTTTTCAAATTTCAAATTTTCCTTCCAAGAGCACATCCATTTCTTTTCTTCCGAGAATGCCAGATTCTGTTATCACGGCAGTTACTAGTTTCCATGGTGTCAAGTCGAATGCAGGATTCTCTATCTCTCCACCGGTTTTCTCAAGCTCTCGAGGGTTTGCTATTTCCCTGTCAGGACGATCTTCTATTTTTGATACGAGATCGTAATCAATTTTGTCTTTGGTTGCTGCAATGTACACGGGTGAACCGACTTCCCTCGCGGCAAGGGCCAGAGGATATGTTCCAATTTTGTTTAAAATTCCTTCGTTTCTAATTGCATCGGCACCGACCAGAAGCATATCCGCTGCGGCCATGAAGAAAGGTCCCGCGGAATCAACAATATAATATATTGGGATGCCCATCTTAACCAACTCTCTTGCAGTTTTGAGGCCCTGGAGGTTTGGTCTCGTTTCAGTCACGATCACCTTGAAGTTTTTGTGTTCAACTTCCTTCGCCCTCCTGAAGATATTCAACACGGAAGAAGAATGACAATGAGTCATTATTATCATATCGTTTTTTATTAACTTGGAGCCGTTGTATGCCAACCACTCCTGTGCCTTTTCCAAATATCTGAGGATCCTATCGATGCTTTCCAAGGTTTTTTCTTTTTTGACTATTTTTAGGCAGTTGTACACAGACACACCGGTGGGCCTCGCCTTGATCAGTTTGTTGGCAGCGTTTATAAACTCCGAATCAAATCCCTTCTTCTCAGCAAGCTCCCTTAAAACTTTTAGGCTTTCTATGGCTATTTCCTGGGCGCCTTGAATTTCGAGGCTCTTTATTTTCTTTAGAGTTTTCTCGAGCTTTTTTTCCACGTCCAAAATAAGTCACCAATTTAATTTTGTCCTCTGCTTTTTAAAACTTTGAAAATGACATCAAAAATAATTAAAAACAAAAAGCGAGTCATTCCTCACCGAATACGAGAAATGCCCACCATGGTTTTTTGACTTGAATTACTTCGCCGTTTTCTGCATCGACATCTGCTTCAACTGTCATTTCTACGGGAAGGAAGCCAAGTAATCTTGCCTTTTTCTTTGCTTTGACTTCGTAGACTACTTTTTTCTCCTGATCCTTGTCAACCTCCTTTAACTCTATTTGGCAGTTTTCTTCGCAGTTTTTCAACCTCAGTCTCTCGAGTGCTCTTTCCGATGCAGTATCTGGCATTACTTTAACTTCGGCATACTTCCCATTGCTCAATTTTGCCCTCAACACGGTTCCGTTCCCCCTGTTCTCCTGAATCACTTCCATTCTTACACGAACGTTTATTTTTCCGTACTTTATTTCGGTTTTGTTGTCCTTTCTCTTCTCAACCTGCAGTTTCACGTTAATCTTGTTTTGGTGGTGGGTTTCTTCCCTTGCCTCATTCTCATGCTCGATTTTTACACCAACACTGACATTTTCGTGAGTGCTTTTGTTTTCATGTTTCATTTCTATCTTTGTTTCCACACTCAAAGAGCCGTTTTCGGTGGTGTTGTTTTCCTCGATTTGTCCTTTCGACATAATCACTGGTCCCACTGCTCCAACAGTTTCTTGATGTGCTTCTCGG
>JAGHBM010000021.1 GCA_021160955.1 Candidatus Aenigmatarchaeota archaeon | reverse complement strand
TGGTGATATTCTTTTTACCCGATGGATTTAAAGACTTGGACAAAATAACGAGACAGCTCGACAAGGAGGCTAAGAAACTTGGCATATCGATCGTGGGAGGTCATTCGGAGTACACACCTGAAATTTCAAGACCTTTCATATCTTTGACCTGTATTGGTACCGGGAATAGGTTCGTCCCTACCTCTGGTGCGAGAGACGGTGATAAGATAATACTGACCAAAGGAGCCGCCGTAGAGGCCACGGGAATAATCGCAACCGACTTTGAGAAGAAGATAAGAGGCAAAATTTCTCCAACTCTGTTGAAGAGGGCCAAAAATAAATTGAGGCAAATAAGTGTTGTTAAAGAAGCCATGATATTATCCAAATACGCCAGTTCGATGCACGATCCAACCGAAGGTGGAATTTTAAACGGATTGATAGAGGTTGCGATGGCATCAAAGAAAGAGCTCGTCGTTGACAGGAGAAACATAATAATTTCTAAGGATACACAAAAGGTATGTGGTGCCGTTGGTGTCGATCCATTAAAGGTTTTCAGCTCTGGTGCTCTTTTGGCCACGGTGCCCGGAAACAAGGTGAAGAAAGCTGTTGGAGAGCTTAAAGAGAAAAATATCAGTGCTAGTATCATCGGAGAAGTTAAGAGTACTAAGAAACCAAAGGTTATTTTGGATGAGGAAGTATTTGAAAAGCCAATCAGAGATGAATTATACGATCTGTGGATTCGATGAGTCTCTCGGTCTCATTCATCGAGGCTCCATTTGAACTTGTCCAGTATGCTCCAGGGAATGTTCAGTTTCCAGTCCGTTATAACCGCATGTCCAAATTTCTCTTGCTCTATACTCAATATTTTCTCGGGATCGTATCCTTCTACCGTTCCAATGATCTCTTTTTCTGAGAGGTCGTGAAGTATGAACAGCAACTTATCATCTATTTTGGAGATTCTTGCTCCATTTCTTGAGAACAATTCGATTCCAAGGGCTCTGCTTCCGCTGTTGTCTCCCGATAGTGGATATGGAAATCTCTTGAATTCATCTTCCAACTTCAAGAATATTCTGTCATCTCCATCAATTCCTGCTGCAGAGTAGGACCATTTCTTGTTCATCGGTGGTTCTTCCTTTTCATATCTGAGTTCGATCACCACTTCCTCGGCTGGAATGAAATATCTTTTCCATATTTCATCTTCAAATCTGTCGTAGAAATCGATGGCATCGATTTTCAACATCTTGGCCTTTTCGAATTTCTTTAAGTATTCTTCAGGTTTCATTCTCATGAAATATACTTTTGTGACGGAACTATTTATATGTGGTTGGCGGTCGCTCTCTTCAAAATTATAAATTTGACAACATTAGAAGATGTTATATATGGTAAGGATAGAAAGGATCTCGATGCAAGGATTCAAATCGTTTGCCAACAAGGTAGTCGTGCCTCTACTTCCAGGGCTCAACGTCATCTCTGGACCGAATGGTTCCGGAAAGAGCAACATAGTCGATGCGCTCTGCTTCGTTCTCGGTATAAGATCCACCAAAACAATACGTGCTGAGAGACTCAATGAACTAATTTTCAAGGGTGGAAAGAAAAGAGGAGGCGCTGAATATGCAGTTGTTAACCTCTATTTGGATAACAGCGACAAGACAATTCCGGGGGAAGGAGACGAAATAAAGATAACCCGGAAGGTCAACAAAAACGGCTCAAGTATATACAAACTCAACGGAAAAACCGTGAACAGAAGGAAGATAGTCGATGTTCTTGCGAGTGCTGGAATATACGCGGATGGACACAACATAATAATGCAGGGTGATATCACGAATTTGATAGAGATGAGTCCTCAACAGAGAAGGGAAATAATAGATGAGGTTTCTGGAATCGGTGAGTTTGAAGACAAGAAACAGAAGGCAGAAAAAGAGCTCGAGAAAGTTGATCAAAAGTTAAATGAGGTAAAGATAAGATTGAGTGAAAAGGAAACCCTCCTGAAGAAACTCGAGAGGGAGCAAAAACTCGCGAGGGAGTACAAGACTTTGAACGAAGATCTGAAGGTTCTGACAGGATCCATAATCAAGATAAGGCTTGACAACGCAAAGAAAAGATTGGAAGAAATAATGGAAGAACTTAAGAAGAAAGAAGAGGAATTCAGCGAAGTCAATGAGAAATTTGAGAAGCTCGATCTTGAGCTCACCGAAAAGCAAAAGGAGATCAACAAGACGATGGTAGAAGTTTTCAAGATGGACAAGAACGTCAGGGAGAAAGAAGAGTTAAGAAGTGAAATTGAAAGGTACCAAAACAAGATAGAGAGCAACCTGAGGGAAATAAAGAGACTCGAGGAGATGATATCACACCTGTCTGAGGAAGGTTCTATAATAAAGAGGTTGAAGAGCATATCCGGTGTCTATGGAACGGTAGGTGAGCTTTTTTCGGCCGATGGTAAATTTCAAAGTGCCATAGAAGTTGCGTTGGGAAACAGAATAAACGACATTGTGGTTAAATCGGATAAAGTTGCCGAAGATTGCATAAATCTCCTAAAAAAGGAAAAGTTGGGAAGAGCTACTTTTCTTCCTTTAAACAAGATAAGGTACAAAGAGAATGAACCGGTGAGTGGTGAGGGAATAATAGATTATGCCATAAATCTGGTAAAGTATGACAAGTCCTTTGAACCTGCGATAAAGTACGCCTTTGGAGACACTCTAATAGTTAAGGATCTCAAGACCGCGAGAAAGTACATAGGAAAATACAGGATGGTGACCCTCGACGGGGATTTAATCCAAAAGTCAGGTGCAATGACAGGAGGATTCAGAAAGAAGTCAGACCTGCAGAGAATAATGGAATTCAGAAAAAACATAGAAGACCTAAAGAAGGAAAATGAAAAGTTGGATGAGAAAATCGGTATCCTCGAAGGAAAACTCAGCAAGATAAAAGAAGTCGAAGAAAAAGCCGTTAGGGAAGCCGATGTTTCAAAACTCACCGATGAGACCGAGAAAATAAGAAAGGAAAGACAAAAGCTCTATGATATGAGAGTTACCCTTCAACACAAGGTTTCTGATCTCAGAATCAAGAAGGCCAAGATCGATGCAGAAATAGAAAATCTTGAGATGGAATTTCAAGAATACAAAGATCTTGACAGGTTTTTGGAGGGTGACATAGAAGTCCTGCAGAAGCAGAGAAGAAACATAATAGAAAAACTCAGGAGGGTAGGTCCGGTGAATCAAAGGGCTATAGAGGACTATGAAAACATGAAAATTCTCTACGAAGATCTGAAGAAAAAAGTTGAAAGAATAGAAAAGGAGAAAGAAAGCATATTGAAAATTGCAGAGAGCATAGAAAACAAAAGAAGAGAGGCGTTCATGAATGCGTTCAACAAGATCAATGAAAATTTCCAGAACATATTCAAAGAGTTGAACGGTGGCGAGGCACATCTCGAGCTCGAGGATCCAAACGATATAAGGAGTGGTCTGTTGATAAAGGCGAGACCGCTAGGAAAGAAAACACTGAGCATAGATTCCATGTCCGGCGGGGAAAAGACCATAACTGCCCTTGCATTTCTATTCGGTGTTCAGATGTTCAAACCGGCTCCTTTCTACATACTCGATGAGGCAGATGCTGCACTTGACAGCGTCAACACGAAAAAGGTTGCTGAGCTTCTCAAAAGACAATCAAAGAAGGCACAGTTCATAGTTATTTCCCACAACGATATTACGTTGAGATATGCAGATCAAGTCTATGGAATTTCTATGGAAGATGGTGTTTCAAAAGTAATGGCGATAAAGTTGCCAGAGTCGTGATTTTCTGATCTATTTTTTCCAAATTTATTTAACCTTTCCGTCACTATATAACTTTGGTGAGATCTTGGAAGAGAGAGAAATAATAGACATGGCATCCAAGGAATCCAATTGGGAAGAGGTCTTGGAATACATAATCACTGAGGAAGGCATGGATCCTTGGGATATTGACATAGTCAAATTGGCCGATGCGCTCACCGAGTACATAAAAAAATCCAGAGAGCTTGATTTTAAAGTTCCCGCGAGAATAATAATAATTTCTGCCATTCTCTTGAGAATGAAAGTTGAGATACTGACAATGGAAGAAGAGGAAAAGGCTAAACAGAAAAAGGAGGAAGAGATGATAGACCTCTCGAATGTACCTAACCTCGAGGCACCCGTCAAAAGAATCCCCAAGAGAAAGGTCACACTCGAGGAGTTGGTCAGTGCGTTGGAGAAAGCTTTCAGAACAAAAGAGCGCAGGGAAGAAAAAAAGCTCAGGATAAAGAAAAAAGTTGAGGAACTGATAAATGAAGATTATGTTGACATCGAGAAGAGAATAAATGACCTGTATGAGAGGATAACGAATATCTTGAACAAACTGAAGAAGGGCGAGCTGACTTTCAGAGAACTCGTTCCAAAATGGGAGAGGAAGGAGATAGTGGACAATTTTCTTCCCCTACTTCATCTTTCCACCGATGGAAAAATCACTTGTGAACAAAAAGAAATTTTTAAAGACATATACATAAGAATAAAAGAAGATCTTGATTAGTGGAGATTACTATGGATGAGAAGAAAGCACTCTTGGAGGCCGCTTTGTTCATCTCCGATAAACCACTCTCCATAAATGAGCTTAAGAAGATAACCGGCCTCAGAAAGAGGGAAATAATCAGCCTATTAAAGTCAATAGAGGAGGATACTAAAAAAGAGCATCGTGGTATAGAGCTCTTTTCGGTTGGTGAATCTTATCATCTCCGCGTCAAAGAAAAATATGTTCAAAAGGTATCTCATCTAACTCCTTATGCCGATCTCTCAAGGGCAATGCTGAAGGTTCTCTCTCTCGCAGTTTACAAGGAAGGTATAACACAGAGTGAAGTCGTAAAAACAATCGGTAACCGTGCATACGATTACATAAAAGACCTCGTGTCCATGGGACTGATAAAAACTGAGAAGTCTGGAAGAACCAAGAAACTCGTTCTTACACAGGAGTTTATGAAGTATTTCGGGATAAGCAGTCGTCAAGAACTGTTGGATAAATTCAAAATAAAAACTGGGAGAAAGGAATTGAAAGATGTCTACATGTCAGATTTTTCGGCATTCTTTGAGAGGCTTGAAAAGAAGAGAAGGGAATAGGGTGGTTTGTTGAAAGAGTTGGAAAAAAATCAATTCCTGGAATTCTTGAAGGAGATTAATCCTGAGAAAATAATTTACATCTCTCCCGAGGATTTTCCAGACTTCACTGAAAATCTTTCTGAAAGGATTCAAGAGGTTGCGTTTAAGAGGGGGAAAAGTGAAACGGGGGCAATTATTTTGGATGAGAGCTTTTTGGTTATTCCACCGTTTCCCGTTGAGAAGACGTTTGAAGGCGATTCCACATATCTGTTTGATCTCTTGAAAAGAAATTATACTCTTGCAGTGATACTCCTGAGATTGGGTGAGTATTCTCTCGGCGTATTTGATGGTGATGATTTGGTCGTCCACAAAACTGGTACCCAGTTCATCAGCGCAAAAATCCGTGCAGGAGGTCAGAGTGCCGCAAGATTTTCTAGGGTCAGAGAGGGACAAATAAATGATTTTTTCAAAAAGGTATGTTCACAGGTCAAGGAAAAAATCTTGCCGTGGAAAGACAAAATCGATTTCGTGTTCTTTGGTGGTGATTCAAAAGTCGTGAAGAGCTTCATAAATTTTTGCGAGCACATGAAGGATCTGGAAAGCAAGATCATGAGCAGGGTCCTCAACGCCAGACATATGAAACTTGAAACTTTGAAAAACATACTTAACGAGGTTTGGAAGTTCAGGATTTACGAGACCTGATGTCTCCGTGCTTTTTCCTGTAAGCTTCCAAATATCCGCATTCTTCCCTTTCGGGACATTTTCCATATGTTATGCACTGTGGTTCTGAGTATTTGCCAATCTTTGGGTTCAATTCTTTTATCTTATTTGCAATCTTTCTGGCAATCCCCCTTATTTCCCATTGCGCCTCGACACATGTTCTCTTGCCTATGAAGTGGTACGAGTTGAATCCGTTGACATGGATTAGAGTGTACATCTCCAAGGAATGTGGTATGACTCCAATAGACTCGCTCCTTGGAACTCCTTCTTCTACCAGCTCTTCATAAAGATCCAACAGCTCGCGATTCTTGTGCTCAAAATCCTCTTCAAAATTTGAATTCCTTATCTTTGGTGGAATTATTATGTTTCCCCTCTCGGCTGCAGTGTATATGGATTCATCCGAGAGGTCCATCGTTCTCTGCCTTCTTATTTGATGATTCGTGACTATGGAGTTTCTTACCAAGAAATC
This sequence comes from Candidatus Aenigmatarchaeota archaeon, assembly GCA_021160955.1. Classification (GTDB taxonomy): domain Archaea; phylum Aenigmatarchaeota; class Aenigmatarchaeia; order PWEA01; family JAGHBM01; genus JAGHBM01. The sequence goes on along the minus strand of JAGHBM010000021.1, from coordinate 3,756 downwards.
AAAATGTATATGTTTTAAATTTGCCAGTTCTGCTTCATTTCTGTTCAGGATCGCATCATCTATTTCTTCTTCATCCATATCTATGGAACTGTATGCCACCAGCACTGGATCCTTTGGTTCTCCGTACTTCTTTACGAGTTTCTCTATGGTTTTGTTCTCTGATGAGAAGATTTGTGTGGAAGGATACCATGCAAGTGTCTCATAGTTAGATTCGTACTTTTCGAACAAGAATGGAGCAACTTTTCTTGCTTCCAATATAATATCCTCTACAACATCTTTCACGTACGAAGGAACTTCCCCTTGCTCGTTCATCGCATGAAGGTGTTGTAACTCTCTCGCATTTCCAGTGGTAGTTATGTTTGTTTTGGTCAAGAGAGGTGCACAAAATCTTGCATCTTCCATTGGTATGTTTTTCTCCAACATTTCGTAGTACAGCTCCGAGACTTCCTCCAAGAGCTTGGTTATTTTCCCGTACAATGGAGATTCTCTTATTTCTTCAGGAATGTAAAAATTCTTCACTTTCGTTCTCCTAAACGATTGTTGTTCATGCTCCAAAAAAGTAGGTCCCGTGAGCTGTAAAGTCGCTGCCCTGGTCAATCCCTTTATACTGAAGGTGAAGTGTGCTACATCGCCAACGGAACCATGTCCCCTCCCGTAACTCTCCCTTATTATCACTTTGTTTTTCTTTCCTAACTTTCCTTCTTCATGATCTTTCGATATCAATTCCCAAGAGGACAACTCGTTGAAGTCAGCATTGGCGGCATAGGTTGATACGTCATCCGGCATAAGGTATGGAAATTCTTCACTTCCTCTGGTGTATGCTATCAACTTTACCTTTGGTTTTTCAAAGGGAGAATTCGAATCCATATCCCTATATTCCTCGTAAACCTTTAAATTTCTTCATAACTTCTTCATGAACCTCTTCTATTGATCCAGATCCATCTATCACTTCTATTCTTTCGTCCAATATGTTTTTCAATTCGAGGTAGTTTTTTCTCAATTCCTTCAAAAATTCCAACCGCTCGAATATTTCAACCCTTTTCTTATCTCTGTTGTTTATTCTTTTCATTGACTCCTCTGCAGAAACATCTATTATAAACGTCAAGTCTGGTTTTATTATATATTCTTTTTCTTGAAGATTTTTATGCAGACTAATTAAAAAGTCAAAGTCCATGCCTTGCGTCTTCTGATAGGCGAGCGTTGAATGATAGTATCTATCAGAAATTACAATTTTACCTTCTTCTAACCATCTCTTTATTTTATGGACGTGTTCTATTCTGTCTGCGTAAAACAGTAGTCCATAAATAGTTCCCATTACTTTCTCTGGAACATCATTCTTTGTATGAATCATATCATTTATCAATTTTCCTATTTTTCCAGTAGTTGGTTCGTGCGTTCTGACAACGTCCTTTCCGTATTCCTCCAATTTCCTGCAAAAAAGCTCAAATTGAGTACTCTTGCCTGATCCGTCGATTCCCTCGAAGACTATGAACTTTCCCTTCATCAAATAACTTTAATAGATCAACTTTTAAAAACTTATGTGTATGCGAGTGAATGGTTTGGACTTACCTGATGATGCCAAGAAGAAAATATTGGAAAAGGGAATTGAAAAGCTCACTCCTCCCCAAGTTGATGCAGTTAAGAAGGGAGTCTTGAATTTTAAGAACCTCGTTGTCGCGGCTCCAACCGCATCTGGTAAAACCCTCATTGCAGAAATGGCTTTTCTCAAGATGATTTTAGAAAACCGTAAAAAGGCGATATACATAGTTCCGTTGAGGGCCCTCGCCTATGAGAAATTTCAAGATTTCAAAAGATACGAGGACATCGGTATAAAAGTTGCCATGTCCGTTGGAGATTACGATTCCTCCGACAACTGGCTGGCAAATTATGATCTAATAATTGTCACGTCTGAAAAATTGGATTCCCTGCTTCGTCACAATCCCATATGGTTGAGGGAAATCGGACTGGTCATATCCGATGAGATACACCTCTTGAACGATGAGGGCAGGGGTCCAACACTGGAAGTCGTCCTAACAAAACTCAAGATGGATGTGAATCCTCAAATAATAGGACTCTCTGCAACAATTTCAAATGCCCAGGAAATAGCCGAGTGGTTGGATTCGGAACTTGTTGTGTCCGATTACAGACCCATAAAACTGTATGAGGGGGTCTACGACGGCGAAGTTGTCAGATTCTTGGAAAAAAAGGACGAGTACATCCACGAATCACAGGAAGGACTGGAGGGTGAGATTCTCCTCGCCTTGGATACGATAAAAAAAGGCAAACAAGCACTGATCTTCCTTTCTACTAGGAGGAGTGCGGAGTCTCTTGCGTCAAAACTCGAGAGGTTTACAAAAAATTTACTCACCGAGGACGAGAGAAAGAAATTGAAAAAACTTTCTGAAAACATCCTCACAGTGCTTTCTCACCCAACCAAACAATGCAAAAAACTCTCTTCTTGTGTTAAAGGTGGTGTCGCTTTTCACCACGCCGGTCTTCCACACGGCCAAAGGTCTTTAATCGAGGAATATTTCAGAAAGGGTTTGATCAAGGTCATATGTGCGACACCTACCCTGGCTGCCGGCGTTGATCTCCCTGCCTTCAGGGTTCTCATAAGGGATGCCAAGAGATACTATTCAAACTATGGATACGTTTACATACCAGTTTTGGAATACCAACAGATGGCAGGTCGGGCTGGAAGACCGAGGTACGATTCCTATGGGGAATCGATATTGATAGCCAAAAGTGAGAGGGAATCCGAAGAACTTTTCAACAGGTTCGTCTTGGGTGAACCGGAAGAGATATATTCAAAATTGTCCGTGGAACCAGTTCTCAGGACTCATGTTCTCTCGTTGATAAACACCACCGTTAGAAACGAAGAGCAGTTGAAAAAATTCTTCTCCAACACGTTCTTTGCGTACCAATTCGAGGACATATCCAGGATAGAAGAAATTCTTGACAGGATAATCGACAGGTTGGAAGAGCAAAAGTTCATCAAGAGAGATGGGAACTTACTTCAGCCTACTCGTCTTGGCAAAAGAGTTTCAGAGCTTTATTTGGATCCGGAAAGTGCTTACAAGTTGTTGAACGGAATGAGAGTATTCAAGACAGGATTCGATCTGTTACTTCTCATATCTTCTTTGATGGAGATATCTCCCCTATCCGTCAGGAAAAAAGATTTGGAGATTATGGAAGAAGAGATCCTGAAGAGGAGAGATGACATAACCTTTGAAATACCGGAGGAATGGGATCTCGAGTATGACAACTTTTTGAAGGCGTTCAAAACCGCCTTGGTGTTTGAAGAATGGATAAACGAAAGAGGTGAAAACTACCTCTTGGACAAATACGGTATAACACCAGGCGAGCTAAATTCTAAGAGGGAAATAGCCGATTGGCTGCTGTACTCGTGTGAGGAGCTTGGGAATTTAATCGGTCTCAGAGAAAAAATAAAAATCGCTCGTAAATTGAGAACGAGGATAAAATACGGTGTTAAGGAAGAGCTTTTGAACCTCGTCAAACTCAGGGGAATAGGCAGGGTTAAAGCAAGGATTTTATACGATGCCGGATTCAGGAGGCTCTCAGATCTCAAGAGAGCTCCAAAGGAAAGACTCGGAGACTTGATAGGTCCCAAGACGGCTGAGTCGGTGATGAAACAAATATTGGGAGAGGATAAACAAAAAACCTTATAATTTGTTTTCACTTATAAGTTTTTTGTAAAAGGTTATGTTTACAACTTCTTCCTGAATATCAGTTACG
>JAGHBM010000071.1 GCA_021160955.1 Candidatus Aenigmatarchaeota archaeon | reverse complement strand
GTTCTATCAAATATTTTCAAGGGTGATTGAAATCAAAAGGGTTCTTGTCACGTCAGCGCTTCCGTACATCCACGGAATGCCGCATTTGGGAAATATAATTGGATCGGTCCTTCCAGCGGATGTGTATCATAGGTATCTCAAACTGGCAGGCTACGAAACCATATACATCTGTGGATCAGATTCCCATGGAACCATGTTCGAGGTTACAGCGGAAAAACTCGGTACCACTCCCGAGGAGCTCGTGTTCAAGAACCATGAAAAAATTCAGGAAATTTTCAAAAAATTCAACATAAATTTCACTTACTATGGCATTACCCACTCGGAAGAGAACAAAGAGATCACGTATCACATCTTTAAAAAACTCGATGAAAATGGCTACCTCATAGAAGAGGAAATGGAACTTCCTTACTGTAAGAATTGTAAGAGATTTCTTGCTGACAGATGGATAGAGGGAAGGTGTCCGTATTGTGGTGGTCTTGCCCGAGGTGATCAGTGTGATGACTGCGGCAGGGTGCTCACTCCAAAGGAACTCATAAATCCGAGGTGTGTTCATTGCGGGAAAAGTGATATAGAATTCAGAAAAACCAAACATCTTCTTCTGGATTTGCCAAGATTTGAATCTTGGTTGAGAGGATGGATAGAGAGTAGCAACTGGAGTCCATTGGTTAAGAATTTCTCCTTAGGTTGGTTGAAAGAGGGTCTTAAACCGAGGACGATCACAAGAGATGCATCTTGGGGGTTTCCCGTACCAAAGAAAGGGTATGAAGGCAAGGTTCTTTACGTATGGTTTGATGCTCCCATAGGATACATTGGAATAACAAAAGAATGGAGCAACAAGATTGGTAAACCGGAAGAATGGAAGAGGTGGTGGCTGTCCGATGATGTTAAGTATGTCCAGTTCATGGGGAAGGACAACGTTCCATTTCACACCATAACATTTCCATCCTCTCTGAAAGGCACAGGGGAAAACTGGAAGCTCGTGGATGATATCGTAGCATCGGCTTGGTTGTTATCAAAGGGTGTCAAGTTTTCAAAGAGTCGTGGAGAGGGACTCACAACCGAGGAAGCTCTAAAGATAAAGCCTGCCGACTATTGGAGATATGTTCTCATCTCACTATATCCTGAAACAGATGATTCTATCTTCACGTGGGAAGAGTTTCAAAGAAGGATAAACAATGAGCTATCAGATGTGATCGGAAATTTTGTTCACAGAGTCTTGTCCTTTACCAAGTCAAACTTTGGTGAGGTCCCATCACTTGGAGAGCTAAACGATGAAGACAAAAGGATGATTGAGAAGTGGAAAGAAATTCACAATGAGATAACTGATTACATGGAAAACGCGAGAATTAGGGAAGCGCTCAAGGGTATTGTTCACCTATGCAAAGAGGCCAATGCGTATTTCAACAACCAAGAGCCTTGGCACCTCATAAAGCAAGATGAGGAAAGGGTAAAAACAATTTTGAACATTTCGTGTAACATAGTTCGTGGTGTTGCCATATTGCTGGATCCTTTTCTTCCAGATTCATCAAAAAAAATATTGGAATTCTTGAATGAAGGTGATGATGTTGACTGGAAATCTGCAAGTGAGTTAAAACTTTCTAATCACCCAATAAATAAACCGAAGGTACTTTTTGAGAAGATAATCGATGAGGAGCTTGAGGAAATCAAAAGCAGGTTTACGAGATCGGGTAGTGATCCAATTTCTTTCTTGGATCTGAGGGTTGCCAAGATCTTGGAAGTCAAGGATCATCCAAATGCAGACAGGTTATACGTTCTTAAAATAGATTGTGGAGAAGAGAGACAAATAGTTGCGGGTCTGAAGATGTGGTATTCAAAGAGTGACCTGCTGAACAAGAAGATAATTGTGGTGGCCAACCTCGAGCCTGCCGTTTTAAGGGGTGAAAAATCCAATGGAATGCTTCTTGCCGCGGAGAAGGGTGATGATGTCGGTTTGTTGTACGTTGATGAGTCCGAACCGGGCGACAGAGTCTTTCCCGAGGGAATCAGACCAAAACCGAAAAAAGTCATCCCATTCAAAGAGTTTCAAAGGATAAACAAGTTGGTCACGGGAGAAAATTGTGTCCTTTACGAGGATAAAAAATTGGTCACCGAGTCTGGAGAAGTAGTGAAAGTTGACAGGATAGGAGAGGGAGCAAAGATAGGGTAAACTGTTATTTTCTCAAGTTTTCAAGACAATTTTTTTTCAAATTGGTATTCCGAACGATTTCATCACCAACAACACGAGTCCAACCGATATAGGAATGAGGAGGTTGTCGTTTATCTTTATTGGTAGCAATTCGACTGTTGCACCGATCAACGATGCCACGAATGACACGATGGGATTTGTGAATATCAGACACACTAAGAAACTCGACAAAAACCCACCCACAGTTCCTTCATAACTCTTTCTTGGATTTATCATGGTCTTATGCCTTCCCCAATGTACACCTACGAACGTAGAAAGCGAATCTCCGACGGCAAGGATCGTGACTGATATGAATGCGATCTTCTCGGGAAATATTATAAGTGATATACCCGAAGATATGAAAAATAATATCGCACCGACGTAGTAATATTCGCTCCTTTCCTTTGCGAGAGATTCTATAACTTCGAAAAAGATATCTTCCAATTCTTCCAATTTCTTTACCCTTATTGGGAGTTTTTTCCTTATTTCGTTTCTTATCTTCACATAGTACGATAGGAAAAAAAGAAATATCCCAAAGGCTATGGACAGTATACCGGTGAGGTTATCTCCCAAGAAATACGCTATCAAAATGACTACCAACCCTGAGAGGTGCATCACTTGTCTAAGCGTTTCCCAAGTTTTCATTAGATTACTCTCCAATGACGGTAACCAAGATTTTCCTTTTCCTCGGTCTTATGTCAAATTCGCAGAACATTATGCTCTGCCAAGTTCCCAATTGAAGGCTACCATCCTTCACCGGTACAACTTTGCCCGGTCCGATTAGACCCGCTTTCAGATGAGAATGCGCGTTCGACGGATGGCGATGTTTTCCGGAAGTTATCCCTTTCAGGGTTTCTCTAAAATCTTCCAGAAGTCCATCTTCATTCTCATTTATCAGTATTGATCCCGTAGAACCAAGGTTGAAGATGAGACATATACCGTCTTTTATCTTGCTCTCTTCGACTATTTCTTCCACGTCAGAAGTTATATCGATTATATCGTCGGGATTGGTTGAAATTTCGATGATTTTTTGATACATGAATAGTGTTAAGCTGCGATGAAATAAAAAATTAAAGTTATATCATTTCTTTTCTAACGAGTATTTTTCAGCGATGTTATCGTAATATCTCTTTTGTAACTTTTGAAATATTTTACGTCGCTCAGATATTCGAAGTCAAAAAGCAATCCCTAAATGAATCCAAAAAATTCGCTTAAAAAAGTATTTAAATAACAAATATTAAAAAACACTTAGGTGGGGTGTGTATGGTTAGTGACATAAAAATAGAAAATGTCGTTGCTTCTGCTACTTTGAACACTAGAATACCTCTTGACAAGGTTGTCGCCAGAATTCCGGGAACTGAATACGAACCAGAACAATTCCCAGGACTCGTCTACAGGATAAAGGATCCAAAGGCTGCTTCTCTGATATTTAGCTCTGGGAAGATAGTTTGTACTGGTGCCAGAAGCCCTGAACTCGCGAGGAAGGCTGTCAAAAAGATAATAGAGTCCATAAAAAAGGCAAGGATAAAGATAAAAGGAAAACCAAAGATAAGGATAGAAAACATAGTTGCCAGCGCAAAGATAGATGCAGTCTTGAAGCTCAACGAGATAGCATTTCTCCTTCCAAATGCAGAATACGAACCAGAACAATTCCCAGGACTCGTCTACAGGATAAAGGATCCAAAGGTTGCGTTTTTACTCTTCGGATCCGGGAAGATAGTCTGCACAGGTGGGAGAAGCGTTAACGACGTCAAGAAAGCCATAAAAAAACTCGAGGACGAACTTAAAGAACTCGGGGCAATATAGTTTTTAAATTGAGTGTTTTCTATAATAAGATTATGAAGAAGGGAATGTCGTCTCTGGTAGTTGCTATTCTGTTCATATTGATAACTGTGTCCTTGGCGATGATGTTTTACACTTGGGGGCTAAAAATTTCGAAGGGATTTGAATCCACATCCAAGAACGTAGTTGAGAACCAAATTTCTCAGGCAAAAACAAGTTTTTTCATAACTGCCGTTTCTGGAAGGGAAATTGGAATAAAGAACAACGGAGAGGCTCCTTTGGATATGAGTGTATTCGATGTGTACATAAACAACACCAAGGTCAACATCACTCCGAACGTGACAATTCTTCAACCGGGATCTGCGACTACATTGAACATAACGAGCGATTTCACATCGGGAAACTACTCTATAAAGGTTTCTGGTCCATTCGGGAAAACCGACAGAATATTCGGTTATCTGTCGACATCATCAAAAGTCTGGTTCGATTCGAACTTCAAGTACAGGATGCCAATAACAATTTCTTCTTCAAACAATCTTAACAATTATCAGGTGTTGGTAGTGTTGACACCTGGCAATTTCGATTATTCTCATGCTAATTCTGATGGATCCGATATAAGGTTCACGGATGAGGATAAAGTTTCTTCGCTTAGCCACTGGATAGAGGAGTGGAATTACGGTTCCACCTCGAAAATATGGGTAAAAGTTCCCACCATTCCATCTGGATCAAAGACTATATACATGTACTATGGAAATCAAAGCTCTCCCGTGACATCTGAAAGCGATGGTGACTCCACATTTTTATTCTTCGATGACTTTTCATCAAATTCTCTTTCAGTGAGTCCGGGTGATCCAATTAAAGCTGTTGAGCCAATTCCAAAAATATCAGGCAAGAATTTCGAATTAAGATCAAAAATGTATGCTTTGAGGGGTCATGGAAGTGGATCTAATTGGGGATACGTATATAATTCTGTCCTGAGAGACGTGAATTTAAATGATTATGTATTGGGAGGGTTTTACAGTAGGTCGGGACACTACACTAGAATTAGATGGTATAAAGGAGGTAGCTACATTAATGGAATTGATAGTGGAAAGAGATATAACGATGGAAAAAATTACACGATAAGTATGAGGTATGTTAAAAATACAATTTTTGAATATTACATATATGATTATTC
>JAGHBM010000023.1 GCA_021160955.1 Candidatus Aenigmatarchaeota archaeon | reverse complement strand
GGGTGTTCCTAATACCTTTTTAAAGAGTGGGTATATTTAAAGATTTCTATTCATCTATATATTCTATCTGCTTGTTCGTTTTTGTTGTGATTTGGTTTTGTTTAAGATGTTATTTTCTAAGCACAAAATCTTCAATCTCTACAGATCAACAAAAAGAAAAGACGATACCAACTCAACATTTAAAATGAAAAAAAGGAGATTTAAGCTACAGTGTTTGCCAAGACTGTCAGCGTTCCTGGTATCGTTGGGTTCGTTGCATTGTAATAAACACCGTAAGGTACGAATACCCTGACTCTTGCGTATGCCGAAGCACCTGGGACTATTGAGTTACTCGAACCAACGAAGTATGCTGCATTTGAGCATGATTCTGCTCCAGGAGCGTCCATGTTCCACTTGTAGAACATCGCTTTGCTTCCATCGTGGTACATGGCAACACACAAATTCTCACTGCCAACTGTTATTGCTGCATATCCCCAGTTCCCAATGCTCGTGAGGGTTGTTCCCGTGTTGTCGCTCAAATCCACGTCACCTGTTTGGGTTTTCGTGTGCGGTGATGTACCTATGTAAAATGTTCCGCATGTGTAGTTTCCACATGCACCAGCTTCAACATCCCAGAAGTATTCATAGGATGAGTTTCTAAATCTTCCATAAGGAACTTGGGGAGGTGTGTTTCCATCAGATCCTGTTAGGTATACGACTCTCTGACTTTCGTTGTAGTCCACCCTGTTCGGGAAGTAGTATGGTTGTCCATCGGTATCGACTGAAATTGCTATCCAATTCCCTGAATCATAGTTACTTGATACTGCTGTACCGAATGGTCTCGTGCTTGGATAAGAGTTGTTGAACCATACATGAGTTATGTTCACGGATCCGAGATTTTCTATCTGAACATCTTTTCTCTCACCAACGGATCCCGGATCCAACGGTGTGGACCAAACAAGAGAAGATGGAGATACATCGACTATACATTTTGCACTTATGTTGACACTCACTGAAATTTGGTCGGTTGCATTGGTAACTGCTGCTCCTGCCTTTGGGATGGTCATTGAGAATGTTAGTGCAAACACCAGCAATACTAAAAAGCCTAGAGATATTCCGTAAACTGATTTTAATTTCATCGTTTACACCGTGGGGGTCGTTCTAAAATTTTTTAGTGAAGACCTATATTTAAAGATTTCTTTCGGGAAATACTCATTTCTTTCTTTTTTTAGAAGAATTTGTACCCACAGATTTAGTCTTGGAAAAGAGATACAAATTGGTTGCAATGAGGAATGCAAACAAAACGAATAAAATTCCCGTTCCGTATTTTTCCCAAAGCGTTTTTTCCTTCTTGACTTCAACGTCTATTTCTTCAGAGGAATATTTTCCATCGGATGTGAATGCTTGCAGGGTCACGTATTCTTTTTTCCAAACCGAAGGTTCGTATTCAATGTACGTTGTTTCTGGGCCATTCTCGACCTTTGATATTTTTGCGTCGGTGAATATCCATCCGAGTGGCACGTCTTTTGGAATTATCACGACGTCGCTCAAGCTGGTGTTCGATTCCACGTCAATTTTTATTTTTCCATCTGGAAGATTTTTCGCACGGATCTTCAACATCTTCTTTGGTTTCGGTGTTGAGATCACGGTGAAGTTGACCATCTTGCCAGGTAGCACTTCATAACAATGATGGACCACGAGTTTAACGGAGTAATTTCCAACCTCGGTCGGTAACCAATAAGTCTCAAAGAATTCACTAATTCCAGGGTTCATTATTTTTTCCTTAGACCAGAGCGACTCAAGGTACTTCCCATCCTTGTATATTTGGAATTCCATCCTGACCTTACAACTCACCGATCCGCTGTTGTACCATTGTACCTTGAAGTCCTGGAGTGTTGAGTTGACGACCTTTTTCAAGTCCATGTACTCCAAGTCTCCACCGAGTTTCCCGTGGATGTTCACGTTTATTTTGAGCGAGTGTGCAATGGGGAACGATACCATTAGTATCAAGAAGATTATGAGAACCTTCCTCATCACAACACCCTCTCGATTATTCTGTTCTTCGGTACTATGGTTCTTATGACCAGGAAGCCAGTATAATTTCCCGGCTCGGTTCCAGTAAATATTATTTTAACTTCCTTCGATTGGTTCTTAAGCTCAAAGTTTTTGGGAATGATCACGTAGGGAGAGATGTTTCCATACTTGTAGAATTCTACCTTTGCCACATCCATCGTGTTGAAATTTATGAATTTTGTTGAATTCGACTTTATTGGTATCTTACCGAAGTTCAGTTCATATGTCTGACCTGCGAATCCCAATGGAATCGTTGTGTTGTTGTTTTCGAGCGTCGTTACCCATCCTTTCATTGGATACGTCCAAGTTTCTATCTTGAAGAGGAAATTCTCCCTTGAATCAAATTTTACTTTCTCTACATTGGATGGTTCGGATGGAGGAACGATTAAAACAGATACGTTCCAAAGAAGAAATATTATGAGTGCCAATATTATTACCGATATCAATATCTTTTTTGTCATCTTTTCGTGGATAGTTGGATTTTTTGATTTGGTATTTTTTCTTTTCTTCTTCATGTCATCTCCTCCAGTAAAAGTACAAGATTATCATTCCCAATATTATTATCAATATCCACCATGGGAAAACGTACTTCGTGGTCACTTTTTTCTCAGTCACCGTTAGCTTTGGTATGGTGACCATGGCTTCCTTGGTCACTTCTCCCGTTAGGTAATCCACGGTGGCTTCGACCTTTATTTTTTTCTGTCTGTTCTTGTCCTTGTCAATCCAATAGACCTTCAATATGCTGGTCGACTTCGGGGGAACTTTCACCGCTCCACTCTTCAACGTTTCCACGTAATATCCGGTTTCGTTGTATATCTTGAGTGAGGTCACCCTTGCTGTAACGGTGACTGTTCCGGTATTTCTGAATAGCACGTCTATCCTTGCCTTGTCTCCTTCCCTTGCACCAGCTATCCCATCTATCGTACCACTCCTCACGGCATTTCCGGGAACTTTGAATATGAATATTGGTCTCGTTACACCTATGGTTGATACACCAGTTCCTTTCCTTGCATTCCTGAATTTTGGACTCAGGACGACTTCGAATGCATGGTATCCGGGTTCTGCATCGTTTGGGACGTTTATTATTATCGTTGCCCTCTCATTGGCGTTGACCATTGAACCATCGGGAAACCTCACTGGAAAGACATTGTTGGGCGACACGACGAGGGTTTTTCTGAGAAAACTTATCCACGAGGACATGTCCTCCTCCGATGCCTCAGCTGGTATGAAGGTGTACCTTCCGGTTTGGTTCTTCTCGAACATCGATTTCTTGGCTTCGTTGTAACTCAACGTGACCAACAGGTCCTTGTCGGAATTTGTCAATAGGTAAAAATCCACGGAGTACTGTCTTCCTCTCTCCAGTTCTCCTATGTACATTGCTCCCGGGGCCGTTCCGAGCGATATCGCATTTGCATGCGTTGAACTAATGAAAATGACAATGACTGCAACGAACAGAAGATGAATTACCTTGTTTTTCAATTGTTTCATGTTCATTCAATAACTTTTTATATAAATATATAAATATATAACATTATTACACGTGGGGGTTGTATGCGCAAGGTAATTTCTGTCGTTTCTGGTAAAGGTGGGGTTGGAAAGACCACTACTGCTGCCAATCTCGCCCTTGCCTTGCAGGAATTTGGTGAAAAAGTTATTGCAATAGACTGTGATCTCGCAGGTTCAAATCTCGCACTGCACCTTGATCTGCATCCCAACCCAGAAAAAAGCCTTCAGAGTGTTTTAGAGGGCAAAAGAAACGTTCTCGATGCCATAGCAATTCACAAGACTGGATTGATGGTCTTGCCTTCATCCCATGTTACGAGGGAAGACGTCATAGACCCTGGAAAGTTCAAAAGAGTTCTCAGCAAGCTGGATGGTGTGGTCATAATTGACGCGCCACCTGGACTCACACAAAATCTTCACACAATAATCAGTCTTTCCGACGAGATAATAGTGGTTACAAATCCAGAAATTCCAGCAGTAGCCGATGCCATGAAAGTCGTTGAAGTCATAAAGGAAAAGAAGAAGACCACGGAGAACACTTGGTGCGTTGTCACGAAGTCCGACGAGATAAAACAACAGTTGAACGACACTGAAATAGAGATGGCACTCGAAGTTCCAATAGTTTCAAAGATACCTTACGATAAATTCCTGAAGAGAAGTATATTTGAGAGGGTTCCGGTCGTCAGGTACAATCCTTATGCACCCTCTTCAATAGAGTACAGGAAACTTGCCGCTTGGCTCGTTGACAAGAGGTACGAACCTCCAAAAATTGCGACCTTCATGAGATTCATACAGAGGTTGAGAAGATGAAGAAAAAAGAATTGTTGTTCGTATTGATGATAGCAACTCTTGTAGTAGTTTTCTCTAACAATTCCCTTGCCGTGAGCATCGAAGATTTGAGTTTTTCAGGTGGTAACGAATACTACGTGAATGGTGATCACTTCACGGCATCCTTTTACTGCAGTGGTGATGATTATCAAAGGGCCGAGATAAACATATCTAAAGGAAGTTGGTACAAGATTCCATCACCAGATGACATCGTTGAAACGCCTTCAGGAGACAAAGTCCAAATATCTTACAACGTTGATCCAAACGATCTTGATGGTACTGGAACTTATACCTTTGAAGCAAGGTGCGTTGGAAACAACACCGATGCATCAACGAAGACGTTCAACGTTTACGACTACGAGTTACACATACAATCCCCAACCACACCTTCCAACTATGTGGAAGGAGATTACTTGACAGTTACATTCACCTTCAAGAAAAAGATCGGAAACAATGAATACAATGTTGACGATGCAAAGTTTGACGTTTTACTTTCAAAGGGAGGGCAGGAGATAGTTCTCACAACTCAAAGGACACCGAGCAAGACGAGCGATGGATTGGAAATTACGGTTTTGATTCCATCGCTTCCTACAGGAACAGTCTACGGCCCGTATGATTTGGTTGTCGAATATTCACCAAAACCAACCGTAAAAGACACTGTCGCCGATGTGGTCAACTTGGAAAAGGCGTTCAGCATTTCTTTTGAGGATTCTTCACCGATTCAAATGAGTGATGGTGGCAGTGTCGAGATGCCCGTGCTGGTTACCTCACCTCTTCTTACGTCCGAAAATTTGCAGGACTTGATGTTCAAGGTAACCATAGATGATTACAAACAGACCATAGATTCCACAGATATGCAACCCTGCTCCGTGGAAGGCACCAACACATACAGGTGTGTTCTTCCAGTTTCAATACCGGATGAAGATCCTGGAAGTTATGATCTCACCGTGAGGGGAATTTTCCAATCTTATTCAGATGAAGTCTCCAAGAAAGTTGAATTCACGATACCCTTCAAGGGTGTGTTGGCATATGCCTCCGGGCAGATAGTCGATGCAACCATTCAACTACAAAACTTGGAGACGGGAAAGTGGTACAAGACCACGGTTAACAAGGCCACGGGCCAGTACAGTTTGGACTTGCTACCTGGAACTTACAAGTTGAAGCTAACGTCCCCGGTCATCGACAGCGTCGAGATAAACGGAGTGAAAATAGATGAGAACAGTGCCATGATAACTTCAAAGAACCCCATAATGATAGACAGTTTTGTCGCCAAGAACAAGATTCCAGGAATAGATTGTGTTAAGGTGGTTGTTCTCGAGTTTGCTTTGGACTTTGACGATGCCGAGATATGGATGAGCTACGATGATACCGACGTGAAGGGAGATGAGTCCGACTTGGAACTCTATCAATGTCACCAATGGAATTTCGGTCAGAGGACGTGCACTGGAGAATGGAAGTCCATACCATTTGATGTTAACACAGTGGCCAATTTAGTCCACTTCAACACCACTCAACTTTCAGCTTTCATCCTCGGTAACAAGAAAGCTATGGGACTCGAAGTTACTATGGACAGGGACGAATATTACTCCGGAGAACCGATAACCTTTTCCGGTAACGTCATAGACTCCGATGGAAACGCCGTAAAGAATGCAAAGGTTAGTTACACCATAGAGGGAACTAATTTGACTGGTAGCACTTACACTGACCAGAGAGGATACTTCGTTGCATCCGATCTCATTGCTCCAAAGGACGAAGGGATTTACAAGATGGAGATAACGGTTGAGAAAAATCCGTACAAGACTTTGAAGAGTGACTACACATTGAAGATAAAGAAAAAAGTTGACTTTTCTTTGATCGTTCCAGATGAGGTCACTGTGAACATCGACGAAAGCAAACAGGCCAAGTTGACTTTGGTAAACACTGGGCAGAAGAATTTTACGAGCATAAGTGTTAGCCTGAGGGGTATTCCAACTGATTGGTACAGCATAGTTCCCATGAGTGTTGATAACCTCGGTATTGGTGACGAGAAGACCATAACTTTAACTTTCAAAGTTCCCTCGGATGCATGCAAGGAGAAGTGCCAAATATACCACTTCGTTGATGTCGTTGCCAAAGCCAGCAATGGAATTGAAAAAACAAAATCTTTCACACTTCAAATAAACCAAACTGCGCCAATAACAACAAGTAGCGGGTTTGAAGGATTCTCTTTACCATCTTTGCCAACTGGAAAAATCCTCTCACTTCCGAGCAACCCATACGTTGGCGCAACTTTATTCGTTGTTATACTCTTTTTGATAGTTGCCATCTTAAAAACTAAAAGAGGTGGTGGGCAGAGTTACAAGTTCAGGGCACGAAGGGTCACTCCAAAGTTCTTCAGGTTGAGTCCTCCCTCCGGTCAAGTTGGAAAGAACTTGCCGAGGGAAAAAGTAGTTCCAGTGCTTCACAACGTGAAGGAAAATTTGGAAGAGATGAAACTCAGGAAATTCAAGAAGTAAAATTAGTTATTAAAAAATTGTTTTGCTTTTTTTTATTTTTTGTTGGTTTTTGTTTTTAGATTTTTAATGTCAAATTTTTGTTAAGGTAGAGTTTTGTATTTTGTTGCACCGAGCATCCATTCTATTAGCAGCAATATAACCGCAAGCGCCAACAAGTAAAAGGTCGGTTTTATCGTTACAACCTTTTCTTCCAAAGCGGTGCCTTCGTATATTTTTTCCAATGATGATTCGTTTGTTGCTATGTAGAACTTTCCTCCAGTTTGGTTCGCTATCATCTCAAGTGTTTTTGGATCAAATCCTTCTGATTTGGTAATTGTGATGGTTCCAGTAAGGTTTTGATATTCAGGAGGTATTTCAAACGTTTCGTTAGTTTCGTTGAGTACCTTTCCTATACCAATCGTGAATATCGTTATGTTCCTTTCCTTTGCTGCCCTTACTGATTCATTAACCGAGACACCTATGTTATTCTTACCATCCGTGACCAAAATTATTCCTTTCTTTCCACTTATCCCCTTCATCTCCATAGCCCCCAAAACTATCGCATCGCCTATTGCTGTTCCTGCTTTTTCACTGTATGTTATGTCCCTTATCGAACTCTTCAACAGTTCTCTGTTTGAATTCATTGGACACTTAACGGTTGCTTCTCCTGCAAATGTTATCACACCCATCTTGGTTCCATCGGGAAGTTTTTCTACAAGGTCTAGTGCAGCATGTTTACTCGCTTCCAATCTCGTTGGAGGAACATCGGGATTCAACATGCTTGAGGATGTGTCCAGTGCCAACATAAAATCCATATTACTTCTATATCCTCTGAAAGTGACCGTGAAATCGGATATGGCAAATATGATCATTGCCAGAACGAGTATTCTCAGTATCAGTGGAAGAAGATTCCTTTCCCTTGCAACTCCGTGTCCCATCAATTTCTTCAAAGTTTCGAAGTTGGAGAATTCAATTGCTCTCTTTTCACTTCTCTTTATTGTGATGAGATGTATTATCACCGCAAATCCTATGACTATCAACAGAAGATGGAGATTCTGATAAGAGATCGAAACATCATAAAAACTGATATTCAAAAAGGGTATCCTAAACACGTGCATCACTCTTTTTATGAAAGATCGTTTATTACCTTTTCTGCCAAGGAATAAGCTTCTTTTACATCGACCCTCTTTTCTCCCTTGTATTCCTGTATTATCATGTCTTCGTAGAATTTTATTATCTGGTTTGCGTAGTCAATCGGCAGATGCGCAGCTTTGAGCTTCTTTATAAGTTCAAGATACGTCAACTCACGAACAGATTTTAATTTCACTTCCAAGAACTGTTTCAGAACGTGGGCTATTAGGACAGCTGCCTTTTCTTCGTCGCTCACTGATTTTACCTTTGATAAGTTTTCCAGTGTTGCTTCCTTCAGACTCTTCTTTTTCTCCCTTTTCTTGAAGAAACCAAACAAATGTTTTTTCTCTTTCTTTTTGGTTTCTCCTTCCTCTTTTTTCTCGGCTTTTTTCTTTTCTTCGGGTTTCAGAAATTCGCTCTTTAAGTCTATGAGATCCAATTCCTTGGCAAGAGCTTTACCCTTTTCTGCTCCCTTCTTCTCTTCCTCTTTTTTCATCGTTCCTCCCTCAACCACAATTTTTTCAAGTTTCTTAAGATCATTTTCCTTTATTCCAAACACTTTCTTCTTTATAAGGGGTATTATCAATTTTCCCGACTGGAGTACTCCACCGCTTTCTTTGTCCACAATCTCCATGTCAAGTATGATTTCCTCTTCAGATTCCAACTCTCCGTAAGATCCTTCGATCTTCAAATCCACTTCATCCTTTGGTATGTAATCTATGCCCTTGCTGTTCAATGCCATCTGCGACGGTTCTGATAGATCACCGATTATCGCTCTGGGCTCTCTCTCGATCAGGAAACTCAATAGATCTCTCTTCTCTTCCTTTAAGTATATCACTTCATCTTTGAACTCTATTTGTTTTGAGAGTTTCTTTGCTTGGTCCAAGCTCTTTATGACTATGACTGGGATATTTCCCTTCTTTCTTATCTCTTCCATCTTCTGAAGAATCTTAATACCTTCCTTTATGTCACTCACCGTAGCAAACTTATTTTTTGATGTGGGGGCGGTGCTAACTATTCTTAATTATACTTTTGCTTTTTTTAAAGCTTTTCAGAACTAGG
>JAGHBM010000040.1 GCA_021160955.1 Candidatus Aenigmatarchaeota archaeon | reverse complement strand
GTGATAATGTACCTGCCCATATTTCAGTGTCACCTTTCATCACTGATGAAACATCAAACGATCCGATTTTGCTGTTGTTGAGATAGATATTTCCTATGGCACGAGAATCGCTGATGTTTATATCCCTGAGCTTGTATTTAACGTCATCAAGGATTAATACCCCTGTCCTAAAAGTATGGTTTCCTGCTGAAAATTCACCAATGCCAAACTTGGCTATCATAAAATCCATTGGATCATCTGGTGAAGCTGCAATTCCTTTTCCGAGAATAGCAAGGGAACGTATTTTGGGTCCTGTCTGTGCTTGAACAATCATTGGCATCAATATAGCTATCAACACTATTGACATGGCGATTTTGTCTGGTCTCATAATTCTTAAGTATAATCAATAGAATATAAATCTTCAAATGGTCTTTGATTTGTTCCCCAGTTTCTCTTCCAACATCCTCAGTATCTTATTGAATGCCTTTTTCATATTTTCTGGTTTCTTTCCGTTTGCAGACGCAGCAACATCATGTCCTCCCGCCGATCCATCTATTATGTTTTGTATGTTGGAAAATATCTCCGCTAAATTTATCTTGTTTCTAAGATGATGTTTCATTCTTCCTGAAATTCTTATTAGATTCTTCCTCGGTGCACCGACTATTGCGATGTCTGCACCGGACCTCAGTAAATTTCTTGCTACTGATGCCTCGAATGAACCGGCATGTGAAAATGCAACCAACACGTCGCCTATTCTGTATGCTTCCATCCTCTTGTATGATTTTAAAATAGCTATTTTTTCCGAGATGTCTATGTCAGTACTGAGCAACGACAAGATTTCCTTGAATTCATGTCCAGATCTCTCAAGCAATTCAACCAACGTCTTGAGAGTTTTAAGGTTGGCATTTCTTAAATGTGCGGTATCGTATACTATTCCCGATGCCAAGAGAAACATACTTCTGGAACTCAGGTTTAAATTCAGCTTCTTGGACAATTCGTATATTATTTCAGAACAAGAGGTTGACTCTGGGATTACCAACGAATTGCTTCCTGAGATCAGCGCTCCGGGTATGTGATGATCTATAACTATCTTATGTTTGCTCTCTGGAATTTCAATGGGCATCAACTGTTCTGGAGAAGACGTATCGACCACGAGAATTGTATCATAACCCTCAACGCTTGGGTCTATCAGTATTCCATCGTTTTCGTTCAAAAATTTTCTTGCAACTTCACTAACACTTTCAGCAACACCAACATCAACTTTTTTACCCATTGACAAAAGAATTTCCTTCATCGTCAGAGAAGATGCTATTGCATCGACATCGGCATTGTGATGTGTAAGTATTATAAAATTATCTCTATTTCTAATGTCGTTGATTATAGAATCCATATCCATGTTTTTAGTTGGTTTATATAGAAATAAAAATGTTGGGGAGGGGGTTATTTTTTGTCCTCCGTGTTCTCTCCTCTCAGAAGCTTTTCCACTTTCTCTTGATTCTTCAAGACAGATTCCTTCAGTTTTTCTTCTCCCATCTCTATCATCTTTAGACTTCCGTCAATCCTATCGAGAGCATTTCTGAGTTCCTTTTCTATCTCTTCCTTGGATTTTTTTATTAATATTGGACCAACGACCTTGAAAACTTCTTCATCATCTTTAACATTCTTGAGCTCTTCAAGAGCGTTTTCTATTTCTACCTTTTGGTACGAGAAACTCTGCTTCTGCAAGGATATATTCCTAAGCTGTTGTTGCTGTTGTTGCAACTGAGCAGCAAGTCTCTGAACCTCTGGTGAAATCTTTTCATCCATTAAATCACCTCATATAGCTTTCACTTTTCTCTCTATCGGAGCCCTTTTCTTCAAGAGAATTCTATACCCACAATACGGACATCTTATTCTCTTCTTGGCCTCCTCGAGAGGTATTTCTTTTCCACAATTCAAACATTTATACACGGACATCACCATCCCTCGTTTTTAAGGGCGGTTTGAATGCCTTTCCGGCATATTTCTTACCGCATTTCTTACATACCCATATTCCTGACGCAACCCTGACAAGACCCATCTTGTGACAGGAAGGGCACTCGTAAACTTTCTTGCTTACCTTTTCTATGGCAACTACTCTGTCTCTAACTCCTTTACCGTAACGTGATCCAAATCTTCCGGAGCTACCAACTTTTTTGGTCATGTTCACTCACCAAAGTACTTCTTTCTAATTTTATTCCCCTGCTCTATTGATATGTCTATAGCTTTATATATCTCTTCCGGTGCGAATCCCCCTATTCCACTTTTTTGCATGGCGCATAAAGACTCATCACTTATGGTCACGATCGTTATCTTTCCCTCAGTGACACTCTCTTCCTCATAGTCCGGATCCACAAGGAGATTATCGTTTATTTTGACCACCGTACATGCAATTGGAATCGTTCTCAGCTCCAAATTACCAACGTACTCTCCCCTCTTTATCTCGTCTCCTTCTAATTTTGGGATCTTAGTGTCCTGCAGAGCAGCGGCCGTTGCTATACTGGATGCATCCATCAAGTTTCCGTCATCATTTATGACATGTATGTCCACATAGACTATCCAGACCTTTTCTCCTGGAGTTATACACAGCTTCTTTAGGTCTATGGCCTTCGACTCTCTGACACCTCTATCGACAACACGTGCAAGCTCTATGGCATTCTCATCCGGCGGACCCGACTCAAATTCTGGGGATGCCATGGGAGTGAGTTCAGCATTCACCATCAAAACCCCTTCGTCAGGAGTATCTGGAAACGGTTCGCCTATCTCCATTTTTACACCAACTATGACCTCTGTATTACCAAGCTTCACCATGGCTGATCCTTCTGCATTTTTCACGACTCCCTTCTTTATTTCAATATCCCTGAATTGGTAAAATTCTCTACCATCTGCTCTTTTACCGGTGTTTATAATCTCCCTTATGTAGTTCTTATCTATTTCCGTAATCATTCTCCCACCTCTTCATTCTCATACGTTTTGAATATTTCCTTCAACGCCTCGACTTGCTTTTGATAAACAACTTTGCATCCTTTTATCGCAAGTTCGAGTGCCTTCTTAAATTCTTCTTTGGTTATTATCCCGTCCATCTGGAGAAGATGTATCTTGTTTTCACTTGGAACGTAACCTATTGGAAGATCAACTTCTCCCTCAGTATCCTCTTCTCCAGCCACGTCCAAAACTATCTGTCCGTTGACCTTTCCGACAGAGCATGATGCGACCAGATCTCTCATTGGTATTCCTGCATGGGCGAGGGCAATTGATGCAGCATTCAGAGCAGCACACCTCGTACTTGCATTAGCATCGAGTATTTCCGCATATATCTCTATTGATGCCCTTGGAAATTCTTCTCTCTCTATAACTGCGGAAAGAGCCTCTTTTATAACCTTACTTATTTCAACCGATCTCCTGCTCGGACCCGGCCTGTTTCTGTCCTTCGTTGAAAAAGGTGCCATGTTGTACCTGAATTTTATGAATGCCCTCCTTGGATCGGCAAGATGCCTTGGATGTGTTTCAACGGGGCCATAAACAGCAGCTATTGCACGAGTATCCCCGAATCTAAAATATCCTGACCCGTTTGCTCTCTCAACTAAGTTAGCCTTTGCCTCTAATTCTCTCATCTCATCGAATTTTCTACCATCAAATCTTTTTTCCTCACTCATTCTCATCACCTTTATCTACATTGGAAAGCTCCTTTTCCAAGAGTTTTCCTATCCTTTCAGTCAATCCTGTTGTATGACTCTCTCGTTCAACCATCAAGACCGCCTTGGCTGCAGCAGATATGTTCTTTCCACTTATCCATACAAATCCATTTTGACCTATTATTATTTTGCAACCTGTCTTTTCTTTTATGGTCTCAACCATGCTTCCTCCTTTCCCTATAAGCCTCGGAACCTTTGCCGGTGTTATCCTTATTATGGTTCCTCCCCTCAACTTTCTGCACATCTTGTCCTTCATGGTGAGAAGCACGTCTTTTCTCTTCGTGACTTTTTTTATCTTAGCGTATATTACGTCCCCAACATCAAAGTATTCTGTTAAGTCGGACTTCGCAAGATCCACGAACTCTTCAACTCCTTCGGAAAGAGACAAATATCCAAGGTAAGGTGAATTTATGTTTACCAACCAAGCATATGGTTGTATATCGACAACTTCACCTATGACACCGTCCCTTTCCTGGGGCATGTACCCACCAGACAAAGGAACAACGTTTATCAAGTGGTTTTTTATTTTTACCAACCCAAGTATTTTGCTTCGTATCTCGTTGTTTATCTTGTACGTGTCATGTCCGGGAAGGTATTCTATTCCCTTTGCAAGAACTTCTCCGGGAACAACTATCTTTCTATCCTCTACAAACAATTTACTTTCATTGTTATTCTCTTCCATTACAACACCTCTTTGATATCTATTTTATTCGATTCAACATCATAAACTCCAAAGGTTATTTTGCCTTTCAGCCCCATAACCTCTCCAGGGTTTGCTAAGAGAGTATTTCCAAGCTTTTCAACCTTGGCTTCATGTGTGTGCCCATAAAAAACAGCATCATACAAGTTTAACGATGCCATCCCTTTTGCAAAAATTGGATCATGAACAAATATAAGTTTTCTTCCTTCAATTTCTATATTGCCCATTTTTCCATGT
>JAGHBM010000046.1 GCA_021160955.1 Candidatus Aenigmatarchaeota archaeon | reverse complement strand
TTTGTTTGGGTTTGTAGAGATGGGTTCCCATAGAAACGGTGGGTGTGACGCTGCCACTAGTTCTTCTCAATTATTATGCGCGTGTAACTATTGCCCATTCTTTTATTCGTGGGATGGTTCTAAGTATGTTTTTGATAATTTTGTTATTCATGAGTTGATTGGACGTGGTTCGGAGAGGGCACAGGAAAGAGAATTGAACAAAGTAAAGATTACGGACGGGAAGATAAAGGCTAAGATTACGGAGGAAATGAATGAAGTCGCTTACATAGACCAAATTTATTTGAAGGCTTATGGCGAGGTAGATGAAAAACTTGGTTTGATCTGGTCCAGTAGAGAGTTGGAAAAATTGAAAGAGTCGGATGACAATTATCTGGTTTTAAAGAAGGGGGATGAAGTCTATTTGGAGTTTGAAGCACCAACAAAAGAATGGAACAAAATTAATGTCGTTGCCGAGGGATATTATGAAAGAAAGGATGGATGGTGCCAAGAGTTTGTCAAAGAAAAGAAACATAACTCTTTGTATACGGACTATGTAGAAGTTGAAGTTGAATATTATAAAACTACGACATATAAACCAACAATAGATATTCAAGATGAAGAAGTTTTCTCGATGCCATCGATAACGTTTTCTTATCCGACCGTAGAGAACAACATGTACGTTAGAGGAATACAAGACATCAACGTCACGGCAAGTTCTAAGTTCAACGTCACCAACATAACGATTTATTTTGATGGTTTTAAGAACAAGACATGTACTTTTGGCAATGAGGAAATTGCATCTTGCAACTGGGAATGGAACACGAACAATTTTGCTGATGGATCAACACACAACTTCACCGCCGAGACATACGATACTGTTGGAAATTACAGGACAACCGAAACCAGATTCGTCACGGTGGACAACACGAAACCATTCGTCGAGTTCATAAATCCAACGCCAACTAATGGAAGTCTCGTGAAACTGACCAAGACAATAAATGTTAACACCACAGACAACGTGGCAGGTGTGAAAAGAGTCGAGATCTATGTGGATGGATTAAACATATACAACTGTAGTTACTCTCCGTCACAGAGCCAAACAACTTGTCAATGGGAGTGGAACACAATTCAATACAACGATGGTTGGCACAACATATCGGTAAAGTCTTTTGATTATGTTTATGACGGAGAGAGGGTTAACGGAAACGTCAATGAGACGTACAGGATGATAAAAACCGATAACACACATCCAAAATATTACAACCTTCAATACGATCCGAGGGTAGATGTAGACGACAAAAACACTGTAATAAGGGTAAATGTAACGGATAACTTTGAGATAGATGATGTATGGATATACATAAACTATCCAAATGGAACCAAGATAAACAAAACTATGACGATGGAAACCGGTTCCGTTTCATCTGCCATTTACAACTATACTTTGGACTACAGCGAACTTGGCAACATAACCTTTAGAATCTTTATGAATGACACAGTCAACAATATGAATTGGACATCGATAAAAACAATCCAAGTCCAAAATATATCCATTGGAGAGAATTTTGATCATTACGTAAATCCAAATCAAGTCTTTTGGGTATCAGGTTACGTTAAGACTCCACCAGATAACAATCCTGTGGTGGGAGAGAATGTTAACTTCTACGTGGATGGTAACTTCATAAAAACTTGTCCAACCGATGGATCTGGACTGTACAATTGTAGTTTGAATGTAACCGAAGACGGATTTTCAAGTTTGGATCAACATGTTTTGAAGGTCAACATCACGAACTCAGATGGTATTTCAGGTGGAAATCAAAGTGTGTTCTACGTCGAGTCACTGACTGTTGACAACTTGGTAGTTCACCCAACAACGCAAACACCTGCGCCGGCGCATTTCAACTACAGTGAAACGATAAACATCACTGGACACGTTAAGAATGATAGGACTGGTTTAGATTCAGCTAACACGAACGTGACTTGGTATGTGATTGGAACGGGAAAAAATGGTACCGCTACAACAGATGCAAATGGTAATTTTGAAATAAATTTTGTTGGAGATCTTGGTGCCGGAAACTACACGCTGAGAATAAACAAAAGTAAAGTCGAAGATCAGAACGGGATTTTGAACGATGAACCAATCGAAACTTGGTTCGTTGTTTACAACCAAATTCAAACAACGGTCACATTGGATCCGGCATCAGGCGGTGAAGTCTCAAGATACAGTGGTTGTGAAGCACAAGGAATAAAACCAAACATAACTTGGTCTTTGGACATAAGAGATCAGACTGGAGCAATCATATCTCCAACACAGGTCACGGTGAAGTGGAAACAAGGTCCAGTCTACCAGGGTACAGACACGACTGGAGTTTTTGACATACCAAACAACGAAGATCTCGCACTTGATAATGACAAAGTCCAGGTAGAAGTTTACAAGAGTGGATATTACTACAACTACACGTACGAGTCAGATGATTACAAGGTTTACGGTGTTTTGAACTCGAGCGGATCTTGGGTGGGGTGGCCAACCTCTGGTGGCGAATACAGGGTAGACAACTTCGGGACAGAATACACACCGGAACTAGGTGCCAACATAACCCAAGATCTTGGAACGAATTATACGGTCTATGACAAACTTGGTGATGTTCTAGCGGAAGGAACCAACTACACTTTGATTAGAAATGGTGATTGGTATGCCGGAGATAACTTTGGTGGTGAGGTTATAACGGCTATTGCAAATTTCACCGGTGTGAACAACTTTTGTGGATTCTTCGAAAAAAGCCAGAGTTACAGGGTTTACGGTAAAATCGATACCATAAATGTATCGTGGATCCCATCTGGCAATAAGATAGATAGATTCTCTGGAGGACCTTACGGTGGACCGACGGTGACCTATACACTCGATGCTATAGAAGAAAACCTGGAAGGTGGAAGAAAGATAGTTCCGTCCACGAACTATACGATATACGAGTACGGTGTATGGGATGCATCCAACACCGTTGCTGGAGCGACAATAACACCCAAGATAGAGGTGAGGTCGAAGCTCGATAACGAGACACCAATGAATTACTCGATATACTTCTGGCATGACAACCAACCTATCGAATCAAGAACGTATTGGGTTTATGGTAATCTCAGCAACATAACGATCATCTCACCGGATAACGAAACGGAGATATATGCCTGCTGCTTCGAACCAAACGAAACGATGTTGGAAGTTAGTGTTAGAGATGATTGGAATGAGGCAGTGACTGGAGCAGATACAAAGTTCCTCATGCCCGAAGGAGAGATGACCGCAAGCGATACTGGTAACGGCCATTATTCTTACAATTACAATCCAGACAACAATCTTGGTGGATGGTATCAGTGGAGAGCATTGATAAACAAGAGCTATTACCATCCGGCAAACTCGTCGTTCAGGTGGATGAGAATAATAGGAGTTAATTTGAATTTCACCAACGTTGGTCCGGGATCGGTGTTGAATCGTGGCATGGACGAATATCTTGAAGCAAGGATAACTGATGAAAATGGTGATGGACTCAATGCTTCTGGGAGGATGTGTGAATGGTATATAGACGAGACGAATTTAGCTAACACAACAATAGATTCCAATGGTTATTGTAATTACACGTGGAGTATACCACAGGATTTCACACTCGGAGAACATAACTTAACTGTAAAGTTTTCAGAAAAAGAGGAGATAATTCCAATAAAAATCTACGGATGGGCAAGTGTTGATGGCATCATTGCCCCATCTGAAATATTAACATCCGGTATTGCAAAAATTGTTTGTAAAGTTTATGATGCCAACTCAACTAACGGCATAGAGAATTACACTGTACGTTTTCACGGAAAGGTAAGAATAGGAACAAGTGAATTCTCAGGAACAAACGAAACCAACAGTTCGGGTTATGCAGTTTACTATTGGGATAGTGGAACATCTGCATCTGGAACATATGACGTGACATGTAACATCACAAACGACGATGATGTATTCTATAATTCGACATCAAAAGACAGTAACTCTACGGTCGTCATAGTGAGTAAGAAACTTAAAATTGCCGAAATATATAAGGACTTCAACGAAATTTATAGAAATGACACGTACACGCCTTATAGAGTAAAGATAACAGCCAAGGTTGAAAAGGGTGACACCGGAGATCCTGCATCTGCCAACGTATTCTTCTATACACCTGAAGGAAAGTTGATAAACTCGACCAACTCAAGCGGCTATGCCTATGTTTACTACAATCCATCCGATACGAGATTCCCTGGAAACTACACAATTGAAATAAACGCAACCGATCAACTTGGTGAATGGGACGACTCGAGTACTGTTGGAACCTGGGTATTTGTCAAGGGTGTTCTTGGAGTCAAAAACTACTCGTTGAGGGAATATGGCCAAGAAGTATCAGACGTTGGAGTCAACGAAACTGTAGAAATTTGGACTCAGGACTTTACTGATCTATCTGTCGATAGAATATGGGCAGTCATAGGAAAACCTGACGGTTCAGAGGAAACAAAATACCTCACTGAGAGAACTGGATTTTGGAATGGATCGTTTACACCAATTGAGGCTGGAAAATACAACGTGACATTGTTCATAAACGACACCACTGGATTTGAGAACAGTAGTTTTGTCGGATATTTGAACGCCTGGAATAAGACAACTGGAATTTTGAGGCAGGAACCACACATAATAAGCATAAGAACCAGACAAGGAAGAAGAGAGAGCTTCTTGTTGAACCTAACCCTCGAGAACACTGGAAATGGAACCATGAAAGATGCAAAACTTTACCTGGGATTGCTCCCCGATGGATGGGAAAGTGAGAACCTAACACAAACTGAAGGTTTTGAAATAAGACCTGGAGAAACGCATACAGCTATATGGAACATATCTGTGGTGGAGGCAGGTGCGCCTGGAAACTATAGTATAAGCGGAAAATCACTTTGGACTAATCCTGACCTCACACCCGGAACCGCAGCAAAGAACAGGACAAACATCACGATATTGGAGAATCCCATATTGAATGTAAGTAGAACAGAATTTTCTCACGACGTTAACCATTCCTCTGATACGATAATAGATTATGTTTTTGTGAACTCGACTGGGAATTATTTCCTCGATAAGATATTCTTCAACAAGACATTTGGAAACTTGCCTGAAAGCTGGATAAGGTTCGTATCGAACAACCAAAACAATTACATCCAGTCTATACAACCGGGATCCTTCGAGAATGTATCGATAGAAGCTTTGATACCATCGGGACAACCTCCCGGAACTTACTCTTCAATTTTTGTGGTGAATGCAACTAATTCCACACAATTCTGCTCGCCAAGTGGAAACTGTTGGAAATTCTTAAACATCACTTTAGAAGTGCTGGAAGATTGGTCTTGGAAAGTAGCCCCAGTTGCCGGTTGGGAAGAATCAATAGGCACGAAGAACAGCGGTGTCTTGGGAATTGCAAACATAACCAATACCGGTAACATGAACATAACCTTCTCCATAACCAAGGAAGGCAACGTGAGTTCGCTCATAATCATTCCAAGCAGTATAACGGTAGAAGGCAATTCGAGTGTGGGAAGTTTTTATGTCAATTATTCGATACCTGAAGGTCAAGTACCTGGAAAATACACCGGTTATGTAGATATAAGCAACTCAACAGCCAATCCAACACTGAGAAAAATACCAATTACCATTACCGTGGTAGACAGTATACCACCGAAAATAGAGAATGCAACACTATCAAAAGGCACAATAGAAGCGAATTATGAAAGCATAAAACTCTCATGTGATGCATCAGACAACATAGGTATCAACACAGTTTGGGGTGAGATAGAATATCCAGGTGGTAAAGAGAATGTAACTTTGCTACATACAACCGGAAACAATTATGAAATAGATTACACACCACATCACAATGGCGGAATTTACAACGTAACTTTCTACGTCAACGACACGTCCGGAAATATAAACCAAACAGATGAACACAGTTTCACCGTGATTGGTAGAGCAACTGCCTCAATGGAGAGAAACGTAAGTTCGGTCACAGCAACTGGAATAACAATAGAGAACAACTACACGTTCCCCGTGAAGATAAATATCACCAACATCGGATCAGCAAACTCCATCAACAACGGAACCATGAGATACGTGAACGTAACGATTTCGTTTGTGGGTTATACAGGTTTTGATAATGCTGGAATTTATCCAAGTCCATATCCAATAAGCTGTGGAAACATATCGGTCGATGAAAGTTGTGTAAACACGATAAATATTGATGTAACATCAATGGCAGCACCATCAACAATTTTCATGAATATTAACACGACATGGAAGAATCCTGACAACACCATAGAATATTTGCAGCAACAGACCACGATAAACATTGAAGAGAACACAATTCTAAGACTTGACAAAAGTTACATAGAAGAAAACATATCACATGGTTCTTGGAAGCAAGTAAGTTACGATGTAATTGCATATGGTAATCAAAAACTTGAAGGTGTCAAGAGTAACAGCTCTGGTGGAACGCTGCCAAGCTCTTGGGTCGTAGAATATAAGCCGAACAACTTCGAAGTTTTGAAGAGTCAAATTCAGAGAGCTGTTTTAGTCAACATAAGCATTCCAAGAGGACAATCACCAGGATATTATTGGACGAACATAACTTCCAATGCCACAGGTTCAACCTGCTCTCCATCTTCAGAGTGTTGGGACAGCTTGATATTGAACGTAACCGTTCCATGGGACAAGAGTTGGAACGTTTCGCCAAGTAGTCAGGATATTCAAGCATATGTGAATGCCAATGGAAACTTCACCGTGACCATTGAAAACACCGGTAACAAGAACGTTACATACAAGATAACTAAGAGTGGGGATGCAACGGCAAGAGATATTACTTCATGTCCATCGAATATAATGGTCCCAGCAGCACAATCAAGAGATGTCGTATGTAATTACACCGTTCCAGAGAGTTTGACGGGTGGAACGTATACACTTACGTTAGTTTTCTACAATTCAACTTACTCCGATCCAACAACTAAGACATCAGATGTCACCTATTATGTCTCGGATCCAGCACCGAAAGTAGAGAACACGACCGTTGAACCGGCAATCCTCGATCAAAATTATGAGCATGTTGTCATAGAATCTGACGTTTGGGATAATGCAGAGATAAACCATGCATGGGTGAACATAACAGAGCCAAATGGATCTTCGATAATAGAATATTACCACATCGGAGATAAGACGTATCATTTAACACATACCTTTACACCGCATCAAACTGGTACTTATCATGTCAGGGTTTATGCAAACGACAGCAGCAGCCAGATAAATACATCAGAACAGATGAGCTTCGAATCCATTGGGACAACTTCCATGAACATCAACATAAATGTTACTCAACCAATCGTGAACGGAATCACACAAATTAGTGGAAAGAACATTCCAATCAATGTAACTTTGGAAGACACGGGACAGGGTAGTGCGTATTCTTCCAACTTGACCGTGACCACACCAACGAATTGGACTTCAAGTCCATCTTTTGTAGATTTTGGTAACATAACCGAGGGTGAAGGAAAAAGCGAAATAATAACCGTGTCAGTACCGAGCGGAACATTACCAGGAATTTACACTGTTACTTTAACATCACAATGGACCAATCCAGATAACACACTGGGTCAAAGTCAGAAGAACATACAGTTTAACGTGACCAGAAATCCAGTTATAGATATAGTTCAATATCCATGGTCAATCAATGTTAAGCCGAGTGATGAAATATCAACACATATAACTTTGAATTCCACAGGAAACTACAAGGTGGACGATATAAATATTTCCTGTGTCGGAGATGAATGCACAAACTTCTCGGTTGAGATATCTCCGTCACATTTAGACTATCTCAACGTTTTAGAATCAAGAGATGTCTCGATCAACTTCACAATTCCTGAAGGTTATCCGGTCGGCCAATATGATTTGAAATTTGATTCAAATGGTAAGGGAACATCTGACTCAGTAACCTTAACCATAAACGTCGGTGAGGATTGGAGATGGAACGTAACACCGGACAGGTTAAATGCAACCGTTGGAACCACTTCGGGAATCCAAGAATTTGGTAAAATCAACATAACCAACCTCGGTAACATACCGATAACGTTTGATCTTTCAAAATCAGGTAACATATCAAATTATGTGATATTGAATGAAACAATCATCAATGTAGGAAGTCTGGAAACGAAACAGGTGACTGTGTATTACAACACATCAGATCAAAATGGAACATTCTCGGGGAACATATTGATATCAAACTCATCTGCACAGCCAAACCAGATGAACGTCAGTTTGACGTTAGATGTACTCAGGATAATGCTCGGAATAAATTCTCCAACACATGAAAGTCCAATTAAAGTCCGTTACGGAGATGTTGTAACAATCAATGCAAGCCTAAGCTTTGCAGGATCGCCCATAGACGAGGCAACTTGGGAAATAAAGTTTGGTGATGAGAGCTGTCCTGTGAGCAACTCAGCTTATAAGAATGGCTGGTGGTTGATAAACTGCACTGCACCAAACATAACCGACGCAACAAACTATACGCTCAAAGTATTTGGTACGTCCCAGACAGGAATAACCGAGGGTGCAACTGCGATCAATTCAGAACCAGATGCAATAATATACATGGATGTTACTCCACCAAGAATTTCCAATGCAATAATACCATCGGTTGAGATCGGCAAGAGTAATCTCATAGAGATAAATGCAACAGATAACTCAAAAGTCGATGAGGTTATTTTGGAAATTAAATATCCGAACGGTACACGGATTAACAATACGATGACATTTGAAAACGGTTTGTGGAAATACAACTTCACAGATACAAAACAAATTGGTGATTATGATCTCAAGATTTATGCAAAAGACGATGAAAACAACACCCAGACGTATGATAGTTGGTTCGAAGTATATCAAAAATTACCATTCTCAGGTTTGACTCAAGATTCGGAAGGAAATTACAGAGACGTAGAATTCAAATTCTACAGGAACGACAAACCAAAAACAAGTGAATATTTGATTCACAGTTTCACATCAGATGGCATATTCTCAACAATTGTACACAACAGGACATACGATGTCGTAACAGACATCGGAAATTACGAGATAGAGTTCAACGATGTTCCAATAAATAAACCGGAGAGTGAGACACTTATAGTCGACGACGTCTTACCAACGTGGGTAAACATCCCAGATACAAGGGTAAAGCTCAGAGGATTTGCCATAAACCAAACACTGAGCTTCAAGAATGCAACCGTATGCATAAATTACAATGATATGATAGGAAATGTGCAACTCGAAGACAATGTTAAGATATACAAGTGTAGTGACTGGAACTTCAACGAAGACAAATGTGATTCAGGTTGGGAAAAGTTGACGACATCCGTTGATAAAACAAATCATATCGCTTGTGCCGTAACAACTTCAACGTCCGCGTACTTTGCAGCGGAACAAACACAATGTGCAGATGTTAATGAAAGTTGCAGCTCTATGGCATGCTGCTCTGGACTTTATTGTTGTGGTGGTATTTGCTCTGCCAGTCCTTGTCCCACCACTTCAACAGTCTCCTCCGGTGGCGGGGGAGGTGGTGGTGGATCTGGTGGAGGTAGTGGTGGAACCTCCACAAATGAAAGTGTTCCTGGGAAACCCATAGAGTTTTCAAGGGAAATGATAGATGTTACCTTGCATCCAGGAGAGTATCAGATATTCCCACTCGGCATAGTAAACAATTTGAACCAGAAAGTAACGGTTGATCTAAGTGTAGAGGGAAGGGTATGGGAATTCACTCAGTTTGAGAAGACAAGTGTGGAAATAGACAAGAAGAGCACCGAATACGTGGATGTGAAATTCTTCGCACTCTCAACCACATTGACTGGAACTTATTTGGGAAACATAGTAATAAAGTATGGCAACAACGTAGATAAGATACCAGTCAGGTTAAACGTGGTTAAACCAAAAGAGGCGTTGTTGGATGTTACCGTGGATGCAATGACACCAAAAATACCAATAGGAGGAACACCAACATTTAGAGTAACAATTTATGCCTTTGGTGAGGTCAAGACCGTTGACGTTGAGGTCACCTACACAATAGAGAAGGCAGATGTGAAGGAGAAAATAATGAGTGATAAAGAAACCCTTGCCGTAGATAGAAGGCTCTCTTACACAAAATCTTTCAAGCTTCCGAGCAACATAGAGCCTGGAAGATATTTGCTCACCGTGGATGGGCATTATGAGAACAAGAGCGCCACGGCAATAACGAGCTTTGAGGTTTATCAAATGCCGATAGTATTCACCATATTGTTGAATGCATTCTCTAATTGGATAACCTATATAATAATCTTGATAATAGTCATCAACTACTATGGATTCAAGTACTACCAGAGATGGCAAGCAAAGAAAAAGTCACAGAGAAAATATGTGTTCCCACTGGACTTTAAGAAACTTCCAAAGGGCGTGAAGATTGGAAAGATTGCAGAGACCGACGTGGATGCCAGATGGGACTTGAACAAGCTCACCCAGCACATGATAGTTGCAGGTGGTACTGGTTCAGGTAAAACCGTGGGTGCAATGGTCATAGCTGAAGAGGCGCTACTCAAGGGGATACCGGTAATAGTATTCGATCCTACGGCACAATGGACAGGATTCGTTAGACCGTGTAGAGATGAAGATATGCTCAAGCGCTATCCAGAATTTGGAATGAAGAGAGAAGAGGCGCGTGGATTCAAAGGAAACATACTGGACATAACTGATCCTGATGTTGAAGTTGACATTAAGAAGTATCTCAACAAGGGAGAGATAACGGTCTTCTGTCTCAACAAGATGACCCCATCACAGTTGGATAAATTCGTGGTCAAAACGATAGATTCGATATTCAAAGTTCCTTGGGAAGAGTCCAAAAACTTGAGATTATTGATAGTTTATGATGAAGTCCACAGACTCTTACCAAAGTACGGTGGAAAAAGCGGTTACAAAGCATTGGAGAGAGGTGTCAGAGAATTCAGAAAGTGGGGAATAGGATTGATAATGATCTCGCAGGTTATAAAAGACTTCAGAGAAACTGTCAGAGCAGTCATATCATCAGAGGTTCAGATGAGAACCAAATACGAGAAAGACGTCGTAAGGATAAAGGAGAAATACGGCGAAGAATTTGCAAAGAGTTTACCGAGACTCGAGACAGGAACTGCCCTAATACAAAACCCAGAGTTTAACGAAGGTAGACCATGGTTCGTGAGGTTCAGACCGCTACTCCACAACACGGCAAGAATATCTGAGAAGGAATTGGCACTGTACAAAGATTTGAGTAAGAGGCTATCTGAGATAGAATCCAGAACCGAAAAGTTGAAGAAGAAAGGTATTGATACTTACGACATAGAGATAGAGATAAAACTTGCAAAGGAAAAGATAAAACAAACCCAATTTAGGATGGCAGAAACTTATATAGAATCCCTGGAGAATAGGATTAAGAAACTTGAAGGAGGAAAATAGGTGTGAGTCATGGCCAAAAAGAAAAAAGATGAAGAAAAGCCCGTCGGTGAAATCCTAAAAGAGCAGGGAGTAGTTGCACCCGAGGAAGTGAAGACACCGATAGAGGAAGATACATTTGAAGAATCGACCAACGACATAAACAAGGTCTTGATGAAAGTCGAAAAACTCGGTGCAATAGTCAACACTATAAGAGAACTCGACGCCGACAGGGAAAAGAGGATAAACGAACTTGCTGAGAATATAGGAGAGATAAGATCATTATTATTCCAAAGGGATGCAACGATAAGAGAAATGGAATCACGTATCGGAAAACTTGAAGAGAGTGTTAAGAACATAGAACCTGAAAAGATCGAAAAAATCATGGAAAAAAGAGAAAAGGAAATCGAAAAGATAAATGCTACTTTAGAAAAAAATGATGTTATCCTTAAAGATCTATCGAAGAGAATTAGAAGGGCCGAAAAGATTTTGGACAATATAAAGAGCATAGAGAACTTAGCCGAGATAGTTAAAGAGATTGAAGAAGCAGTTGAGGAAGTACGTGACATAAAGTCCTCTACGAAAAGGGATGCCGCAAAGGCCGAAAGATTCTACCTGGAAATGGGAAAAAGGCTAGATGAATTCGACAAGATGAAAGAGGATATATCTAAACTGGATGAAATGACAAAAGAACTCATGAGAAGCGTGGATGAAAACAGAATCCAACTCGACTCAAAAGTGAGCAAGGAAGATCTCAAGAAGGCTATAGAAGAAGTTACAAAAATACCCGAAATGGGAAAGGAAGAGAAGATAAAAGAGTTGGAGAACAGAAAAGCGGAGATAGAAACACTTCTTAAGAGACTTGAGATGCAGAGGAAGGAAAACCTCATATCGGAAAGTGCATACAACGAGATTTTTGAAAAGAACAAAGTACTCTTGGATGAAATAAACAAGGAAATCCTCGACTTGAACACGAAAGAACAGCCGACTGACCTGAAGTCTTGGCTGAACGAAATAGATGAAAGCATCAAAAAACTGAACGAAAAGATCGATATAGAGGATGTGAAGGAAAAGAGCATAGAAGAAAAGGTTAGGGATCTCTATTCCAAACTAAACGAAATAAACGATTCCATTGTGGAGATCAAGGAAAAAATAGAGATGTTGAAAAAAACAAAGCCGCCTGAAGAGGAAGTAAAAATCCTTCCCAAGGGAGAGAACCTGCTGAACAAGAAAAAGGACATAATGGAACTTCTTGAAAATTTGGAAGAAGAGTACAGAAAGGGAAGCATCTCTGAAAAGACGTACGAAGAGATAAAGTCAAAGAATCTGAAGAAACTTGAAGAAATCGAAAGGCAACTTCAAGGAGAAGTGAAAAAAGTCGAAAAAATTCCGGAAAAGAAAAAATCTGAATTCGAAGAACTTGAAGAAAAGATAAATCTTTTGAGTGGAGAAAAAAGAGAGGAACTCAAGTCTTTATTGATGTTGGCAAAGGAAAAGATGGCCAGGGGATACCCACTGCTTTCTAAAAGGTATTTGGACCAAATAAAAGAAAAACTTGGTGAAGTATGAACGAAATAGAGTCATTCGTTGAAACAATTGGAGAGATAATAAAATCCAACATAATCATCACGAAAAAGCTACTCGAGAGAATAGAGTCCTTGGAGAAAAACAACGAGTTCGATGAAACGATAAAAAAACTTCAAAAAAATATTTACAACCTACAGGGACAAATAAACGAACTTGATTTATCACTTGAAGATCTTCGGGAACAAATTAAGAAGAATGATAAAATCGAAGATGTTGAAATTCAAATCAACGAAATTCAAAAGAAACTCAACATCTTAGAGATATCACAAGAAAAAAAGGATGAACTGGTTGAGAGCATTGAAAGGGATATAAAGAACCTCAGAGAAAAAATGAATGAAAATGAAGAGGCAAAAGAAAAAATAAGGTATGAATTGAACCACTTAAAAACTGAAATCGATGAACAGTACGAAAAAATAAAATCTTCCCTGAGTGACTTCACCAAAAAGATATCAGACGTCTCCAACAAAGTTGGTGTCAGCGAAAATGAAATGACCAAACTAAAAAATCTTATCAGAGAACTTGAAGAAAAATTCAATTCCCAAATGGAAGATATTGACAAAAAAATTAATGAGACAGAAAGCAAAATCGAATCTTTTGAAGAAATTAAGAAAAAAGTTGAAGATGTTGAAAACAAAATCTTGGAAAGCGTCAAAGATATGATCAAAAAAAATCTTGAAGATCAGATGTCTACTTTTAAAGAAAAATTCTCCAAATTGGAAGAAGAAATAAATGCCAAGCAAAACGAAATCAACGAATTCATACAAAAGATGAAGGAAATTGACAGAGAATTGGAAAACGAAGAATCCGTTGACAAAAAAATTCTTGAAAAGCTAAAGTACATAATGACAGAGAGCAGTGGGCATGAAGCAAAGATCACCGATTTGAGTGATAGATTGAAGGAAATGGAAGATAAAATGGAATTCGTTGACCTGAAAACGATGGAAAGAATAGGACCTAAGATGGAAGAAATTGAGATGCTGGAGAAGAGAATCGAACGACTGGAAGAAAGACAAAAAATTATAGAAGACGTGAAAAACGACTTGAAGAAAGCTGGTGAAGAAGCCCTTAGAGAAATAATGGACAGATTTGAAGAGATGGAGAGAGGTTACCTTGATTTGAGAAAACAAGTTGGCGAAAATGCAAGAAAGATGGTAGAAGAGAAGATAAAGGAGTTTGAATCAAAGATGAACTCTCAACTATCAGACTCAAAGGAAGAATTCCGTGAAATTTCTAGAAAACTTGAATCGTTGGAAGAGATAACCGACGAACTCTCACAAGTTCTCACAGATATAGAAATGAAAATAGAGAGGGAGAGACTCAAATGAGGGCAAAAGCATTGCTCTTGGCGATGATTTTTTTATTATTGATCAGCTTTCAGAATGCACTTGCAGATGAATGGTGGAACGAATCGTGGCACTTCAGGATCCCAATTGACGTGAATTCTTCAGTACAGAGAGAAAACGTGAGCGTGACCGTTCACATGAACTTCACTGAAATTCTTGAAGACAACAATGTAACGGGAACATTCGACTCCAATTCTATAAGGGTTTTGGAAGGAAACTATTCTGTGCCCTACGATTGGGAAAATTCAACTCTCGATACGGGAAATATAACTTGGATAGCAAATGGAACCATTGGGAACTTCAACAGAAGGTTTTGGATATATTTTGACGTTATAGAAAATGGACAAAAACCTAAGGGAAAACTAATGAAAGATGTTCCACACTGGAGAAGCGGTTATGAGAACAACATGAACGTCTGGTCAAATCAAACTACCTCACCTGGAATAGGATATTCCTGGAATAGGACATGGGCAAAATCACTTGAAGTTTATTGGAAATGGAGCACGGAAACCGGGTACGATTATTCATATTTATACGTGAACGGGAACAAAGTGAGAGAAAAAACCGGAACAGGGGAAGAAACTGCCTTCTTCACCGGTAGTGAAATTGTGGCAAGATTCGCATCTGACGAGTCAACCATAGAGTCCACGACAGATAGTTATGGAACATATGGTACCGCGGTGGATTGGATAAAATTTTATCCCGTTTCAAACTTTACGGAAGCCCCGACAAACAAGACCGTTGGTAGATTGGACAAACAAAACCTCAGAATAAACTTGATAAAACCTGAAGAGAACTCAACACAGTACTACGGTGACAACATAACAATTGAAGTCAACATAACTGATATTTTCGGATCTCCCATGGAAAACGCAAGTGTAAACTTCATGTTGATATACAACAGCACCCTTTCCTACATATGTGAAGGAAGTAGTGAAGGGAATGGATATTATAACTGCTCGTGGAACACTGTTGGAAAGGAACTGGGAAATTATTCAGTTATGGTCAATGTGTCCAAGGAATACTACGGTTCAAACTCTACAACCTGGAACAATAGATTCATTCTCGATAAGAGAAGTTTCAGAATTCAGTTGTTGGAACCTGAAGAAAATTCTACGCATTACCGTGGGGAGCAGATACTTCTCAGAGCAAACATAACAGATCAAGACGGTAATCCAGTCCAAGGAGCAAGCGTTAACTTTACGGTGAAGTACAATGATACGCTTTATTACAATTTAATTGGAAATGATGAGAACAATGGATATTATAATGCTACGTGGAATTCAAGTGAAAAGGAACTGGGAAATTATTCTGTCATTGTAAATGTCTCGAAGCAATACTTTTACTCCAATACCACATCTTGGGAAGACAGGTTTCATTTGGAGACTGGTCCTCCCATTATAACGATAAACATACAACCAAAAAAGTCAGATCAATTCTCTTCAATAATAATAAATGCAACCGTTGAAGATCAGTCTGGATGGGGAATAGACTGGGTAAGGATAAACATAACCCAACCAAACGGATTCGTTCAAAACGATAACATGACCAATGTATCATCTTATTGGGTGTACAACTATACAAATACGTCTCAAAGGGGAGATTACCATATAGTGGTCTACGCTAAAGACAACCACGGAAAGATAGGATCCTCCGAAGGTAATTTCACGATATTTGTAAAGCTGAACATCACATTGAAGACCCAGATGAAGATCTATTACAAGGGTGAATCGGGAAGGATAGAATATATTCTAAGAGATGCCGCTGGAAATAAACTTGCCGATGCAAACGTCAACATAAGGCTAAAAAACCCAAACGGAACGATAATATGGCCAGAAGATTGGCCAAAAAACTATACAACCAACGAGAACGGAACAATTGTTCCACCACCAACATTTCTGTTCACATCAGATGATCCTGAAGGAAACTATACACTTCTATCGACGACATACTTCTTTGATAATATATCTAACGTAACTGTGACCAAAGATACTGAGTACATAATTCAACTTTATAAAAATCCCGGTCAACTTCTCCTCGATTTGGAAGCACCGACAGAAGTGTCGACAACAGAAAAGTTGATAGTATCTGCAAGTGTCACAGACGGTATCAGAAGCATAGATCCAGATTGGATAAACGCGAGCCTCTACGACCCATCGAACAGTATGGTATGTCTTGAGAACGTAAATGGTGTATGCAATTACAACGTGGAAATGATTAGAAGGGAGCAAGGAGTGTACTACAGGGAATTCTCTTCAAACACAACGATGCTCGAGGGATCTTGGAGATGGAAAGTCACAGTCGGGAAGGAATCTAGCACGATAACAAAAGAAATATTCACCAAATTGGTTGGTGGCCCGTTTGACTTGAGGAACATAACCATCCTGGATAACGGTGTTCCAGACCTTAGAATATCTGTGATAACGGAAAACACCGGAGACAATGGAAGGGATGTAACTTTGGTATGGAATTTGACTAGAACTGACAACGGAGATTCACTCGATTCTGGAGCGGAAACATTTTACGTACCAGCAAAATCAGAGAAACCGTATACCATAGAACCACATACGAATTACATAGGTGAAGCAAAAATAACAATGGTATTGTACTACGGCACCGAAAGAGCAGGTGCTTACAGGATATTCACAACACAAAAAGAAGTTACAACAACAACCGTTCCTCCTTCGAGGAGGGGACCCACTGGAGCAGCAGTATCGGAGGAAAAAATACCTAAGATAGAGATAATAAGCTATCCGGAAGAGGTTGAAATAGAA
Organism: Candidatus Aenigmatarchaeota archaeon; assembly: GCA_021160955.1. Lineage (GTDB taxonomy): Archaea > Aenigmatarchaeota > Aenigmatarchaeia > PWEA01 > JAGHBM01 > JAGHBM01. The sequence goes on along the minus strand of JAGHBM010000046.1, from coordinate 6,620 downwards.
AAGGGTTGGTCAGGTTATGCCGTTCTCGGTGTGAATAACACCGGTGATGTGGATTTACACGATGTGGAAGTTTTGATAGAGGGAATAGATGAGAGTTGGATAAAACTACCAAAATCTGTTTCAATTTTACCAAAAGGGTCATCAACAAATTTCACGATAAAGTTCGAAATTCCTGAGAAAGCAAAATCGGGTAATTATGAGGGAAATTTCACCGTAAAATCCAAGGAAACAATTGATAAGAAACATTTTGTCTTAAGGGTCTTTGAAACCGAAAAGGAAAGATTGTTCTATGAAATTCAAACCCTGAACAGCAGAATAGAAAAACTTGAGAATGAAATAGTGAAAGCCGAGAAGGATAACAAAGATGTGAGATCAGCGAAGGAAATACTTGGAGATGCACAGGGAAATTTAAGAATAGCTGAGGAATATTTGGATGCAGGATTGTATGAAAAGGCAAAGGAAAAGATAAGAGTTACAAAGGATCTGTTGGATCAAGCAGAGATGGAGATAAAGACAGCGAAAAAATACCTCATACCATTCTTCGGACCCATGGCAATCCAATACCAGTTGATGATACTAACGGCAATTTTATTATTGGCGCTTGGACTCATAATATATATAGTAAGAAAGGTGAAACATCTATCGCCTAAAAAAATACCAGGTGCACAAGAATTCAAAAGGCTTATAACACCTAAAAAAGATGTGAGAAAGCTTGAAGAAGAAAAGGAAAAAATAGAGAAGACTCTCAAACTACTTGAAGAAGAATATAAAGAAGGTCTCATCTCCGAGGAAAGTTATAAAGAGTTGAAGGAGAACAATGAAAACAAACTTAGAAAGATTGTTGAAGAGATAAACGAGGTTAGTAAATGACGAGGATAATAACGATTGCTTCTGGGAAGGGTGGTGTTGGAAAGACGACGGTATCGATAAACCTCGCAACTGTTCTCGCAACGAAATTTAAAAAGAAAGTCATAATAATTGACTGTAACATAACTACGTCTCACCTAAGCCTATATCTTGGTGTATATTATCATCCCGTTACATTAAACCAAGTTCTCAAAGGAGAAGCCAATATGTTAGAAGCTTCTTACGATCACATGGAAAATTTAAAAATAATTCCAGCATCTCTATCTGCAAGAGATCTGAAAGGTGTTGACATAGGACTGCTCAAGGAAAAACTAAAAGAACTGTATGGAAAAGCTGATTTCGTGTTACTTGATTCTGCACCAGGACTTGGTAGGGAGGCAAATGCCGTACTTCGTGCAGGTGACGAGGTACTGTTTGTCACAACACCATTTGTATCTTCGGTTGCAGACATACTTAGATGTAAAGAATTGATCAAAGAAAACAACACAGAACCCATCGGTGTTGTTCTTAACATGTCGACGAGACACGATGAACTCAGTGAAAGTGACATTGAAGAAATGCTTGAAATTCCCGTGTTAGAGAAAATACCGATGGACAAGAACGTAACAAAGAGTTTAGCTGCAAAAGAGCCTGTGGTAATTTTAAATCCGAGTTCCAAAGCAAGTAAAAGTTTTTACAGACTCACATCCAAAATCTTGGGTGAACCTGTCAAAGAAGGATTGGTAGAAAAAATCAAAAATTGTTTTAAAATCTTTTAATATTTTCTAAACGTATCATTTCTTATGCTACTGAGGAATATAATGTACTTAGTAACAATGAATAAAAGGAGAGAAATAATAAGGAACGCTGCAGTTTTGATAAAAGAAAACAAAATAGCAGATATTGGTGAAGACAGAGATATCGCAAGGAAGTACAAGGGCGAAGAAGTTATAGATGCATCAAACATGGTTGCACTCCCAGGGCTGATACAATCACATACTCATTCTCCAATGACATTGATGAGAGGGTATGCAGACGATCTTCCGCTTATGGAATGGTTAAAAGAAAAAATTTGGCCACTTGAAGCAAAACTAAAACCGAGAGATGCCTACTATGGTTCGCTTCTTGCAAATCTTGAAATGATAAGATTCGGTGTAACGACGTTCGCAGATATGTACCCATTTCCCGAAGAAATATTCAAAGCAGTTGATACATCTGGGCTTAGAGCGGTGATCTCTCCGGCCATTTTTGAAAACATAAACAAGAGTTCTAACATAAAAAACGCAAAAAAGTTCCTCAAGCACAAGCACGAAAGAATAATACCTTCTCTTGGTCCTCATTCAACGTACGCATGCACCAAAGAAGAACTTGAAGAAGTTGCCAGGATATCTGAGGAAGAAAAAATACTAATTCATATCCATGCCGCAGAGACAAAAGATGAAATCAGAGAAATAAAGAAAAAATACGGTATGAGACCGATTGAATTTTTGGACTCCGTGGGACTACTTAATGAGAGAACCCTCCTCGCACATGTAGTTTGGCCATCGAAAAGGGAAATATCGTTGATCGGAAAGAGAAATTCGAAGGTAGTGCATTGTCCTATCTCTAACATGAAGCTTGCCAGTGGAATAGCACCTCTACCTGAAATGAAAGGAATAACTGTATCAGTGGGATCAGATGGTCCGTGCTCAAATAACAATTTGAACGTGTTCGAGGAGATGAAAATTACCGCGTTGCTGCATAAAGTCAACACTCTGGATCCAACCATGGTGCCGGCAAACGTTGCACTGGAAATGGCAACAATAAATGGTGCGGTCTCACTTGGTCTCGAGAACGAGATAGGTTCGATAGAAGTTGGCAAAAGAGCGGATATAATCTTGGTAAATTTTAGAAAACCACATTTGACTCCTGTGTACAATCCAATATCCCATTTGGTATACTCCTGTAACGGAGAAGATGTTGATACAGTAATAGTAGATGGTGAAATACTTCTCAGAGACGGAAAATTCACTAAAATGAATCCTGAGAAGATAATGAATAAAGTTGAGAAAATAAAAAACAGGTTGGTGTCAACCAAATGAGAAATTTTGTCATCTTCTCCAGAAAAGGTGTCACCTCACCGGACTTTTCTCTCAATGACCTTCCTGGATCCGGAGGGAGAATGGACCTTGTATGCAGATGCGTTAACTCAGCGCTATGGATCTCTCATGGAATAAGAACTGATACCAATATATATATTGTACTAAACGGTCCACCAGATCCACCGATCACGATAGTATTCAAAGGAGATTCCATCAAGAGAGTTTCTCCCGATGAAAGAAACATAGCATCTTGGATCAAGAAAGCCATCGCATTTGCAAAGGGCAAAGAATGGACCAAAGTACAAAATGGCATACTATCCTCGAAAAAAAGTTTTCAAGATGTAATAAGGGAACTGAAAGACAATCCCATATACGTTCTTCATGAAAATGGAAAATTTCTGGATGAGATAGAAATAAAAAAGAATCCTGTCTTTGTTCTCGGCGATCATATAGGTCTACCAAAGAAAGAGGAACTCTTCGTGAAAAGATTCAATTATGAAAGAATCTCCTTGGGAAAAACATCCTACCTCGCATCTCACTGTATAACCATAATGAACTACGAAATGGACAAGAGAAGAATATAATTTTGTTAACAATTGTCGAATTTTCACCACTTTTTAGAGGTTAAATATTTATAGTTTTCTACACAAGAACTAATTGTAGCAAATGTGTCAGAACCCATCCCAGTGACCATCAATGGGATGACGCAACTATTTCTGCTGACCGTTATAGTCGAGGATTCAAAATTCCTCTAAGAGGGGTGTGGATGACGAAAAAAATATATGAAGGATTAGAAGATGATTTGAGGGATTTCAAAAAAAGATATGAACTGTTGAAGATAGCCAATCCAGAGCTCTACGATGAATTGTTGGACGTGGAGGAAGAAAGAAATTTCATAAAAAAAGAAGTAGAGAAGGAAATCGACAAAAAATTGGACAGTATAGCAATTCGCGGTGCAATAGTCGGCATCAGCGGGTTGATATCCTACTTGGGTAAAGAAATTGGAAACCCGCTGTTGGAAAAAGTTGGAATAGTGATATCATCTGCATATGCACTCTACACTCTTGGCTCAGCTATAAGAAGAAATAGTGGTGGATCATGGAATTTGGACGAGAGAGAAAAGTTGGATTACTACATGTGAAATAAAAAGGAATTCATGAAGATTTCTTTAGTCTTCGGTACAGACCAAATAACAAAATAACCTCATTTAAACTACTTTATAGTAACAATAAAAACCGAAAACTTTATATACTAGTTATGACATAAAGTATATACATATTATTGTTACCATCAATAAATGATTACGAGGTGGGGAAATGGTAAAGAGAAGAGCCAAAAGGGCAACGAGTGTGAGGGTGTGTCCCGAGTGTGGGTCTACTCATCTTATAGAAGATCCCGCGAGGGGAGAAGTAATATGCGCTAACTGTGGATTGATTCTTGAAGAAAACGTGATAGATTTAACACAAGAATGGAGAGCATTTGATCAAGAACAGAGGAGTAAAAGGGCAAGAACCGGAGCACCACTTACCCCCGTGAAACATGACAAGGGTATGACAACTGAAATAGGAAAGGGTGTTGGAGAGCTGTTTAAAGTATCTCCCAAAAAGAGAGCACAATACTACAGGTTAAGAAAGTGGCAAAAAAGACTTGTGGCAAGTAAGGACAGAAATCTTAGTTTTGCTCTCTCCGAGCTTCAAAGGTTAGTTTCATTCTTGGGTCTTCCTAAAAACGTTCATGAAGAAGTTGCAAGACTGTATGAAGTTGCAGTTGATAAAGGACTTGTTAGAGGAAGATCGATGGAATCTGTAGTTGCAGCGTTGTTGTATGCAGTTTGCAGGGAATTCAAGACTCCAAGAACTCTGGATGAAATAACAGATGTCTCTGGTGTCGATAAAAGAGAAATCGGAAGAACTTATAGGTATATCTGTCGTGAACTTGGAATAAGGATATTGCCGTCCCAACCAGAGGATTACATACCAAGATTTGCAAGTATGCTTGGTTTAGGTGATAAAGTACAGGCAAAAGCAATCGAAGTTTTGGAAGAAGCTAAGAAACATGACGTGACTTCTGGAAAAGGTCCGACTGGCGTTGCAGCAGCGGCACTCTACATAGCTGCGGTGCTAAACGGTGAGAAAAGGACACAAAGAGAAGTTGCTGATATTGTTGGTGTAACTGAAGTTACAATAAGAAATAGATACAAAGAGATAGTTGAAAAACTTGGTATTGAAGATGAAATTGAAAAAAGGGTTAAAGAGGAGTGATGTGAATGAAAAGAATTCCGTTAGTTGAGGAAAATGAAAATTTGAATAATCTTCTCTTCAGAGACATGCAAGACTTGGTAAAAATAAGAAAACCCATAGTTAAAAGAAAGGGAGATACCGTATACTACTGTAGCTTCTTCAAGAGAACGGGACAGTGCTTTGGCTCGAGATGTTTTTGGGTTCACCATGGAAAGTGTCCATTCTTCAAAGGATGATGCGATAATCAAAAGATTTCAACAACATCACTAAATTTAGCATCAGTTTTCACAGCTGTTGGACAAAAATGAGTTTTTGTTGCAGAAAATCCATTTTCCTTTAATTTTTTTATGAAATCATCGATTTTTCTTATAGCTTTTCCGGTCTTTTCTGCAATGTAATGTGTATCAAAATAAAATGGAACAGATGCTTCATTCTTTATGATTTCAATTAGTTTCTTTTCTTTCTCAAATCCCATTTCATCGAGAACAATTAAGAGATCTTTCAAGAAAGATTTGTTCTGAATATCGCCGAGATATACATTGGTAAACTTCGTTTTTGCACCACACATGGGGCAAGTTTCTTTGAGACCTAAATCCCTCCACCCACAATTAAAACAATGACTGACGAAACCAAATTTTTCCAAAAAATTGTTTACCTTTTTCACTCCGGTCTCTACCTTACCATAAACCCTGAAATAGTGTCTTCTGGAATAACTTAGTTGTGGAATAAACACCTTTTCATATTTAGCAAAAGTTTTTATAACTTCGCTTATCAATATCCTTATCCCGAGCTCGTTGTAATAATCGGATTTAAAAGATTCGATTCCATACCTCCTCAGCGAAACCTTTGGATAAGTTCCGCAAAGTGGGGCTGTATCAGTCGCCGTTATTGACAAAAATCCTTCCCTCAAAAAACTCTTTGCTGTAGAATCCAAAAATGGTACTGGAGAACCGAATGGATCTATATCGACATAATCAAACTTGTTTTTTCTCAGTATTATGTTGGCATCTTCTCTGGTGACTTTTATTTTTATCTTGTTCAGTGCAGCATTTTCCTTTATCAGATCTACGGACTTTGGATTCACATCATTGGCCCAAGAATTCACACCAACCTCTTTTTTATATCTAAGTGCCCTGACTCCCGTGGCAGAAAGAGCATCAAGAACAGTCAACTTGTCCTCCGGTTTGTTCAAAACATTTTTCAAGAGTTTTAAAACTCCGACCGATATATTTCTGTCATATGACATTACCGGATTATAAAAAACCTCGCCTTCTTCAGGTTTCTCAACATCGGGTACTTTTAACCTAACTTTCCCCTCAAGAACTTCTTTAAGCCTCATATGATATGTTTTAGAAGAAACAAAATAAAAAAGGATTTTTCCTTTATCAAATCAAATTACCACTATAGTAGTAATAAATATATAAACTCTATTTCTTGTATTACTATTATTAGG
>JAGHBM010000029.1 GCA_021160955.1 Candidatus Aenigmatarchaeota archaeon | reverse complement strand
TTTGGAAGTTTATTTTTAAATTATTTCAATGATAATTTTAAGTATGATCTTAAATGCACCGGAATCTCTAGATGTACTGAAGAAATATCCCAAGAAAGTTAAAATTTTTCTTGGTGGTTCTGTAGTGAACGAACCGAATAACTGGCAAAATAGAGTTATTGAAGAACTTCAAGAGGAATTCCATGACAGAGTTTTGATTCTGAATCCAAGAAGAGATGATTGGGACTCTTCATGGAAAGAAATAAAAGAAGATCAAAAATTTAGAGAGCAAGTTGAATGGGAACTTAAAGCACAAGATATTTGTGATATAAATGTCTATTATTTCCATCCCGACTCCAAATCTCCAATTACTTTACTAGAACTCGGACTTTTCATTGAAAAGAAACCGATTATTTATTGTCCCAAGGGATTTTGGAAAAAGGGAAACGTAGATATTGTCTGTGAAAAATACAACGTTCCTCTATATGAAGATGAATACGAATGGATTGATGCAATCAAAAACAAAATAAAAGAGAAATTAGAAACAAAAGAATGAGAAAGGAATTCAATCTGTGAGATCATCTTTTAGAATAACGGCCTCTCTTCTTGATCTCTTCTAGACGGGAGAGAACTTTTCCCCAATTCTCGAACGTCTCTTTGTATCCGATTATGGTCGAAGACCAAAGCTCTTCAAAGTATTCGTGGTGAGTACTGAGATAAGCCTGTTCCAAGAGATGTAGATCAACTGCGCGGTCCTCCACGGAAGTTGAGTGAAAGGCAAGGCCAAAATCTATGAAATATAATTCTCCGTCCCTCAAAATCATGTTGGAAGTTGTCAAATCCCCGTGTATTATACCTGAAGAATGAAGAAGTCCTATCATCCTTCCAACTTCTTTGGCGATTTTTTTTCTATTTTCGCTCGTAGTTTCATTGAAAAACTCCTTTAAACGTTTACCTTCGATGAACTCCATAAAAATCTTATAGTCCTCTGTCTTCATCACCTTTGGAACATTCACACCGTATCTTCTGGCTCTTATCATTATCCTTGATTCCAACTTGGTTCTTCTGGACCTTAATTTTTCGTCCAACTCTTTTATTCTGTATCCTTTGGATATTCTTTCCTTTACCAAGACGCCATTCTCCACGTACAATATCGCCTCGGCACCTCTTCCGACGAGCTTCATGCCAATCACAAATATTTATAATTTCGGCCTTTATATTTAATTTGGTTCTATGAAATACGACGTCATAATAGTTGGTGGGGGACCCGCTGGTTTGTTTGCTGCTTACGAGTTATCAGAATTTGATACAGGTCTATTTGAGATGGGCAGGGACGTGGATAAAAGAGTTTGTCCCGACACTCAGAGAGGATACTGCACAAAATGTTATCCGTGCAACATAACGAGCGGTATTGGTGGAGGAGGAGGACTTTCCGATGGAAAACTTGTATTTCCCAATGAAAAATATCCATCGAGCCTAACGGTCGGTGGGAATTTCTTGGAATACATAACAAAGGATGACCTCATAAAAAAGATGAAGAAAGTTGAAGAAATATTCAACGAGAATGGAACTGAGAACAAAAAAGTTTATGGACTTGACGAAGAAGAAGTCAATAAATTGCTTAAGAAATCTAATTCCGCGGGAATAGAGTTTGTCCCCCTCATACAAAAACACATAGGCTCCGATGAAATGCCAAAAGTCATAAAAAACATAGAGAAAAAACTTCTTGAAGATGGTACAGACATACACACAAGAGAAAAAGTAACGGATATAAATCCAATTGAAAAAAAGATATACACCGATAGATATGAAGAATTCGAATACGAACATCTCATTCTCGCAGTCGGAAGGGTCGGATCTAAGGATCTTGAAACATGGGTCGATAAACTTGGGATAAAAAAGAAAGATTGTGGTAGAAGAAGAGTCGATATTGGAGTTAGGGTGGAAGTTCCCGCGTCCATAATGGAAGATGTTGTTTCGGTCAATTACGATCCAAAGTTCAGAATAATGACAAAAAAGCACGATGATCACGTTAGAACTTTCTGCACGTGTCCAAATGGCTGGGTGATAAGGGAGAACTATCCCTCATTTTCATTGGTGAATGGACACTCCAAGGCCAACGAAAAAACCACAAACACAAACTTCGCCCTTTTAAACACGGTTGAATTCACAACACCATTTGACAAACCAAATCGATGGGGAGAATTGTTTGGATTGGGAACTACGATGTTGGGTGGAAACAACCCAATAGTCCAGAGACTTGGTGATCTTAAAAACGGTAGAAGATCCACAAAGAAAAGAATAGAAGAAAACGTAAACGTAAAGCCGACATTGGAGAGTGCAGTTCCGGGAGACATCAGTCTCTCTTATCCCGGAAGGGTAGTTGACAATCTTATAGACGCGCTACAACAACTGAACAAAGTAATACCGGGGGTCTCAGAGGAGTCAACCCTCCTCCATGCACCTGAAGTAAAGTTCTATTCCTTGAAACTCGAGCTTTCCAAATACATGGAAACAAACATACCTGACATTTATGCCATAGGAGATGGTGCTGGAGTCAGTCGTGGAATAACTGGAGCATCTGTGAGTGGGCTCCTCGCAGCAGAAGGGATAAAAAACAAGCATAAATAGCTTCAAACAAAAGTTATAAATACTCCAAAAGTGAATATATATTTGGTGACTGATATGGTAAAACACCCAACATATTAATTTTAGTTTAAAAAAGGAATTATTTCACATAAAACTTATTTCATCCACGATATTTCTACTTCATCTGTTCTCCATCTTGAAATGGGATCGAAATTTTTGGTTCTCTGTCCGCTTTTGTAAGCAAGAATGCCTGTCCATGAAATCATCACACCATTGTCACCGGAATATTCCATCGGAACCGAAGAGAAAGAACATCCCCTTTCCTTGCACATTATCTCGAGCATCTCAATTAGTCTCTTGTTCGCAGCCACACCACCAGTCAAGACAACCTCTTTCTTCCCCGTGTGTGCAACTGCCCTCTCAGTCACCTCAACTAACATGGAAAAACAAGTTTCTTGGAGCGAAAAACATATGTTTTCCAGTTTCACACCATCTCTGTAGAGCTTTTCAGCAGCCGTAACAATTCCCGAAAACGACAAATCCATTCCTTTGACAACATAAGGAAGCTCAACGTATTTTCCACTCTTGGCAAGTTTTTCAATTTTGGGTCCACCGGGGTATGGGAGACCAACTTTTCTTGCAAAAGTATCCAAGGCATTCCCTATCGATATGTCTTCGGTCTCGCCAAATACCCGGTATCTTCCGCCCGCGAATGCAAGAATCTGGGTATTTCCACCTGAAACATAAATCACAACTGGATCCTTTGCGCCAGTAGTTAACTTGGCTATCTCAATATGTGCAACAGGATGGTTGACTCCTATCAGGGGAATGTTATTCTCGTTTGATATCTTCTTGGCAAATTCTGTGCCCACCCATAGACACGGTGGCAAACCAGGTCCCTGGCTAAAGGCTATCAGGTCTATATCACTTAGATCAACACCTGCTGACTTCAATGCATCTTCCAGAACCCTCTCCTTGCAATTTTCATGGTGAACTTTAGCATCATGAGGAACTATACCAGAACCATGTGGTGGCTTGTAGACATCTTTAGAATTAGCGAGAATTTCTCCTTTATCCGAAACTATGCCAACACCAAACGTGTGAGCCGTAGATTCTATTCCCAAGCACAACATGAACATCAGATATATATCAATTTTTGAAAAATACAACATGGAAATTTTAGAAAATCATTTCTTCTCTATTTTCATTTCACTGTATCAACATCTTCCGCAAGTTTTTCTGTTCTTGTGAACAGCAAGGAACGTTCCTTCACCACATCTTGGACAGAACTCACCTTTTCTCTTCAGAGTGGAACCGGAAACTTCGTACTTCTTCCATATTTGAATCTTCTTATGTTTTGATTTGCTCTTTGGCCTTTTTCCTTTTTTCTCTTCGGGAATTTTAATCACCTTCAAATTTTATTTATTTTTGATCTTCTCCGTTGTTTTGTTTTTGCTCCTCAACACTTTTATCTTTTTCGTTTTCAGCATTTTCTTGACCTTCGGCGCTTTCTGAAGATTCTTCAGGTTTCTCTCCTTCACCTTCTTTTTCAACTGCCTTCTTTTCCTCGAGAACAGGAACTTCTTTCTCCTCCCAAATGTAGACCAATATCTTCGATTGAAGAATGCCTGACTTTGGAGAGAATATTTTTTTAACATCGACATGCTTAGGATCTACATTTTCGATCTTTGATATGTATGCCTGAACAGAAGCCTTGGAAGGAGTTGGTTCTCCCTCATGACTTATCAAACCAACAATTTCTTTCCTCTTCAAAAGGGGATTTTCCTTGCTTTCGACTATTTCTACCTTCACATCATCACCCTCATTTAATTATTGAAATAGCATACTTTCCAGGAGCATTTATCTCAAGGGTCTTGGCTATTTCGCTGTCGGGATCGATTACTATCACCATGCCTTCCCATCTCCTCGTGAATTCAGAAGTCTTACATGCAGGACATACATCACCTTCAACAAATCTTTTACAGTGAACACATACTTTTTCCTTTGGCATGATCTCACCTCATCACTTTTTCTCTTGATCAGATTTTTGTTGATTAGTAGATTCCTTTTTAGCCTTTTCCTTTTCAATCCAATGCATGGCGCCCAGTCCAGGTTGTCTCATGGTCAAACCAACCTTGCTCTCCTTACCGAAGGAGACAGATATTATCCTTGCCCTGACCAAGTCTCCTTCCTTCAAAGTCTTCTTGGACTCACGCCCAACCAAAATAGAATTCTTCTTATCATAAGACACGTAGTCGTTCATTATCTGTGATATGTGAATCATTCCGTCTATTGGACCTATCCTCACGAAGGCTCCAAATTCTGTTATGTCAACGACTTCACCGAGCGTAACTTCGTGCTCTTCCGGGTAATACACCAACAACTTGAATTTAGTTGGATAGAATACCGCACCATCCTCCGGCACAACTTTTCCATCCATAATCTCTTCTATACTCTCTACATTCAAAACTATGCCCAAGTCTGGATCGAATACACCCTCGAATCTCTCTTGGATGGTTTCAAATATGGCATCCTCGAGATCTTTACCCAGCTTACTCGGAGGAACTCTTATCGAATCTTCGACTTCAACTATCTTGTACACATTCATCACCTAATCAATTGATAAGTATTTTTTGTTTCTCAAATATATTACTTTAATCCCGAGATCCTTGATCTTCTTTCTCAAGTCTTTATCCAATGTCGCCACTGCAAATTTCTCATTTTTTTTCAAAAACTCTTGAGAAAGATTCAACACTGCTCTGTCAACGTAACTTTCTTTAGTTTTTAATACTTTTATATTTTTTCCCTTTATAAATTTAAGCCCGAGACGGGCAGCCTTCGAACTCCTACTGCTTCCCTCAGAGAGTTTCTTCAGTTCTCTCAAAACACCATCTGTTGTCAAGAGTTCGTATTTTTCATCTATCAACCTATCGAACTCATCGAATATGTCCAC
>JAGHBM010000031.1 GCA_021160955.1 Candidatus Aenigmatarchaeota archaeon | reverse complement strand
TAAGCATTACAACGAGCGTGCTTCCAAGCAGATCTTTTGCAACCAAATCGGTCCTTCTCTCATAGAATTTTCTCGGAAGTTTCATATGCAAAATTAAGAATGTAGAAAAATAAAAGCCTTTAAATATCACACTAATTATTTATAATATACTGAACTTTCAGAAAATTAAAAAAGTTGATCAAATGAGTCCAAAAGAAGAGCTTAAAAACTTGATATATGAAGCAAACAAATTGAGAGGACTTGATGATATAACCTCTAAAATAATCAGTACACTCTACGTTGAACCAAAGGAGATATCATTGGAAGACCTATCAAAAAAGACAGGATACAGCATATCAGCGGTGAGTATGGCAATGAAAACTATATCCAGGTTAGACGTGATAAAAAAATTCAAGAAACCTAAATCACGGAAGGTCTATTTTTACATGGAAAAGAATGTGATGCCATACATAACGGAAATGTTGAGTAAAAATTTGGGGATAATCCAGCGTTCCAAGAAAAAAATGCCAGAGATCATAAGAAAGTTAAAGAAATCCAAATCAAACAAAGAAGAACTCAAGATAGCCGAATACTACAACAAACAAATAACGGTTGCCGAAAAGATAATAAAAAAAGCTCTATCGTCATTAGACAAAATGAAGTGAATACCATGAAGCCAGTCATCGAGTTAAAGAACGTTAGCAAAGTGTATGAATTGGGTAAAGTTGAAGTTAAAGCGCTAAAAGAAATAAATCTCAAGATAGAGCGAAATAAGTTTGTAGGCATCATAGGCCCAAGTGGTTCGGGAAAATCAACACTGCTGCATGTCATGTGTTGCCTGAGCAGACCGACGAGCGGAAAAGTCTACATTGATGGAGTAGATACATCTGAACTCAACGACAACGAATTGGCAAAAATAAGAGGAGAAAAAATAGGATTTGTCTTTCAGAACTTCAACTTAATTCAGAGGTTGACTGCACTTGAGAACGTGATGCTTCCGATGTGGTTTGTTGGTAAGAAAGAAGAAGATAGAAAAGAAAAAGCCAAAAAATTGTTGGAGATGGTTGGTCTCGGCCATAGAATAAAACACAGGCCATCTGAATTGTCTGGTGGAGAAAGGCAGAGAGTCGCCATAGCAAGGGCCCTTGCCAACGATCCGTCTGTAATAGTCGCAGACGAACCCACCGGAAACCTAGATTCCAAGGCTGGAAAAGAAATAATAAATATATTCAAGGATTTACATAGAAGAGATAGAACAATATTACTAGTCACACATGACTTGAACATTGCCAAACGGACCAAGAAAAAAATATACATAAAAGATGGAAAAATTGAAAAGGTGATTGAATGAAAGACAAATTAAATAGAATTTTTGTTTTGTCGGTCTTGTTTATTTTGATTTTACCGACAATTTCCAGGGCAAACTACGTCCCTGAACAGCCAAGTTTCAGAATAAACCAACTCAAATATGATCCATACCCAGCAGAACCCGGAAAATATGTTACCGTTTGGTTCGAAGTTTATAACACAGGGACCGAAACTGCCAAGAATGTTACATTTGTTCTGGAACCAGAATACCCATTCTCAATAGATCCTAACGAAGACCCTGTTAGAAAATTCTCGAGTATTCCTGGTCTGTTTGATGTCGTTTTGAAATACAAGATAAGAGTTGACTCGAACGCCGTTGACGGAGACAATCCAATAAAGATAAGATACAAGATAGGAAATGAAGACTGGGTCGAATCGGAAAGCTACATATACGTGAGTAAAGCGGCAAACATAGCGGAACTCGAACCGATATTTTCCGGGGCAGATCCTACGCCAACACCTGGCTCAGAAACAACTGTGAAGATAGACATAGCAAACATCGCTCCTGGATCCGCGTATTATACCATAGTTGAGGCGAACTCTCCGATAGCTGACATACCAATAAATAAGGTGTTCGTTGGTACTTTGGACGCCGACGACTTTGAAACCGTCGAATTCAAAATGAAAATAAAGGAAAATGTAACGCCCGGAACTTATCCAATACACGTAACGACATATTACAAAGACGAAAATTATGAAAAGGCTGAAATGAACAAGACAGTTTACTTCAAGGTATATTCAAAGGAAGAAATTAAGGAAATTGAAAAAACCCCATGGTACGTTTACCTCGTATACCTGATAATTATAATCGCAGTGTTGAAATATGCTATCGTTCCGATTGCAAAAAATATGAAGAAAAGGAAGAAGTAGAGAACATGTTCTCGACAAAAGAAGGTAAATTGTTTGTTGTTATTTTTGTCATCTTAATTTTCATACTTTCGGTGACTTATCACCCCACGAACAATATTTTGAGTTGGTATTTTAGTTACACTTCCACGCCAGCAACAAACATTAAAGAAAGTGCCGACCAATCCTTCGGGATGATCTATGATGTCTTGGTTTTATTGATGCTCTTGACGTTACTTAAGATTGAAGCTGAATTGTACATCAGCAAAAAAATAGAAAAATTTGTTGAAAATATTGTAGGAAGGATCTGACCAACAAACAATTAAAATTAAAAGTGATTTCATGTACAGTATCCTGAAAATCATAGTAAGAAATTTGTCCTACCAAAAACTCAGGACGGCATTGACACTTTTGGGTGTAGTCATTGGTATTGCAGCCATAGTTTCTCTCGTCACAATTGGAGACGCGCTTCAAAACTCAATAAACGAGCAATTCGAAAAGATTGGAACCAATAAGATAATAATCACGCCGGGTGCACCAACATCTACCGGATTCTCGGGATCAACTTTTGGAATGGAGAAGTTGTACGAAAAAGACGTAGATGTGGTGAAAAGAGTTTATGGTGTTGAAACAGCATTCGGAATACTGGGTAAAACGGCAAAAATAGAATTTGGAAACGAGGTATCGTACGGAATGGTTTGGGGGATACCTGTCGACGAGACAAAAAAGCTTTACGAGGAAATGCATGGATATGAAATAGATGAGGGTCGAGACCTAAAAAGTAGCGATAGGTATTCTGTTGTGATTGGTTATCTTGCCAAAACAAAACTTTTTGACAGGGAGATAAAGCCCAGGGACAGGTTAAAAATAAATGGCAGGACTTTCAAAGTTGCCGGAACGTTGAAGAAAATTGGAAATCCAATGGATGACATGGCAATAGTTATGCCGATTGGAACGGCAAGAACAATATTCAACAACACAGATGAAGTATCTATAATTTTTGTGGATGTTAAGAAAGGGTTTGACGTCACAAAAGTATCGGATGACATTAAAAAAGAACTGAAGAGGGAAAGAGGTGTTGAGGATTTTAAAATCCAAACCTTTGGAGATATAATGAAAACCGCAACGAAGATACTCGGCATAATACAATATCTATTTGTTGGTATTGCGGCGATATCACTGATAGTTGGCGGTATAGGTATAATGAATATAATGTTGATGACAGTAATTGAAAGAACGAGGGAAATAGGTATTATGAAAGCAACGGGAGCGACGAACAGGTTGATTTTGACCTTGTTCCTAGGTGAAGCCGCTTTGGTTGGACTCATTGGGGGACTGATTGGATTTGCCCTCGGTTTCGGAACAGCTTTCTTCATTTCAGAATACGCTGGTAACGTAGTTGGAATACCAATGCACGTATCGTTTTCCTCATCTCTATTCTTTGGAGCGATATTGTTCTCTATAATTGTTGGTATAATTTCTGGAACGTATCCCGCCTATAGGGCATCAAAACTCGATCCGGTTGATGCATTGAGATATGAATGATAAACGATTATAAACTTAAAAAAACAAAACTTAATCATGATAAATTTCGACGAATTGATCAATTCTTATTTATCGAGAGATTTCAGACCGAAGGAAGTTGGAAGGTACTACCCATCAGAGATTGGAAACTGTTTGAGAAAAGTATGGTACAGTTATAAATATCCCAAAGATGTTGAGCCTAAACTTTTGAAGATATTTGAAGTTGGCAACATACTACACAATTTTGTTGTTGATGTTTTGGAAAGTGAGAAGAACCCGGACGTGAAACTAATAGAATCCGAACTGCCGGTTAAGATCAAAGAAAAGAATTTCATAATATCGGGAAGAATAGACGATGTCATAGTCGTGGAATCGCTCGAAAAGAAATTCCTCGTAGAAGTTAAATCATGTAAGTTTCTTCCAATGGAAGGACCGCAGGATCACC
This sequence comes from Candidatus Aenigmatarchaeota archaeon, assembly GCA_021160955.1. Taxonomy (GTDB): domain Archaea; phylum Aenigmatarchaeota; class Aenigmatarchaeia; order PWEA01; family JAGHBM01; genus JAGHBM01. Next base: position 20,598 of record JAGHBM010000031.1, on the reverse strand, counting down.
ACGTAATGCAATTGAACTTGTACATGCACGCAAGTGGTATACACGACGGGATTCTCTTGTACATACAAAAAGATGATTTGGAAAGTAGAGTTTTCAACATAGAATACGACGAAGCACTCGCAGAAAAAACCTTGAAAAGGTTTGAAGATCTCCATAGATACCTAACAAACGATGAAATTCCCCCACCAGAAGCCAAAATGAATCCTGATATGTCGTGGATGTGTAAGTTTTGTGATTATAAAGATCGTTGTGAAAAGGAATGAATTTAAAAAATAAGTTATCTTGTTTATTGCCAATCACTTAAAGTATTTCATTGCTTCAGTATTGGAGACGTATTTGAAAATTACACTCTCATTTCCATTCAAAACGTAGTTGTCCGCCGAAATTGAAGGAAGCTTACCGTTAACGAAGTACAGCCAAGAATGTTCGGAATCCTGTGAAATGCCATCTATAGAGGTTATGAAGACCCCGATGGAATATTCTTTATAACTTACGTTATGGGTTTGATTGAGTGCATCAAAAACGGTACTTCGGTTGCTCACACTTAAAATCTCAGAGTTAGCGTGGTCTCCATAATCTATTGTCAAGTTGATTTTTATTTTGTTTTCACCAAGTTGGTTCAGCTTTGTTCCTGAAATCGTTGCTATTACCAGTATTATTACCAACCCGAGCAACAAGTACCTCTTCCTTCCAAATACATCGTAACTTATCTCTGAACGCATAGAACATCGACCCAAACCCTATTGAGCTTACAATATGAACAACACCAAAAGGTAAAGATGACATTAGATAAGGCACGGTAGCAATCAAAGCCCAGGGAAAATACACGAAAGACCCCAAGTTTACAACAACTTCATAAAAAATTGTTCCCAACACCAAAGAAGTAAAGAACATCGACCTCTTGTTGGAGACTTTTGACATCAGACCACCAATGAATCCAGCTCCTCCCGCACCAATACATTGAAATAAAGTCCATGGTCCCTGGAATCCCCAGACAAAGAAGTTGGAAATAAAGAACCCACTAACACCCAAAAAAGCTCCCTCTTTCTTGCCACCAAAAAAAGATACGGCAACGGCCAGAGGCACTATTGGTTCGACGCTCGGCATCCATTGAAACATCACCCTGCCCAAAACACCAAGAGCAGTAAGTAATGACAACAAAACGATGTATTTGGAAGCCGAAACCTGTCTCGTCTTATATGAGAGAACTTGAACTTGCTTCGTTTTAAGTTTCATACGTTTATTTCATAATGATCAAATAAATTTTTAACTAGGCTTTACAAAATATAGTTTAGAGAATAGAAGTCATTAAAAATAAATTACAAGATTAAATGGTGTGTGGGGGTTCGATGATTAAAAAAATTAAAAAAAGGAATGGGGAAGTTGTCGAGTTTAAAAAGGAAAAAATCGTTGATGCTATTTATAAGGCAACTGAAGCCGTTGGAGAACCAAACTACGATTTATCGAAATATCTCGCCGAGAAAGTTGTCGAAAGGTTAGAAAAAACTCTTAAACCCAGGGAAATCCCAACAGTTGAAGGAGTTCAAGACATTGTAGAGCAAGTTCTTGTGAACGCCGGGCAGGCGAGGGTCGCAAAGGCATACATACTCTACAGACAAAAGAGAATGGAAATAAGGAAGCAGAAACAACAAATTCTCAACAAAGATGAGATTGACGAAGTTGACAAGGCATTTGATGTTAATGCTCTACGTGTTCTCGGTTCAAGATACTTGAGAAAGGATGAAAACGGAAAGATAATAGAATCACCGAAGCAATTGTTCACGAGGGTCGCGGTTCATGCCGTATTACCATCACTATTATTTGACAGGAGGGTTAGGAAGAAGAATAGCAAGGTGCATAAAAAAGAGGATTTCTCCCCAGAGAAATATGAAAACAAAATTAAAATCGGGAGTTATCCACTGAATAGGTTTCATCTGAAGGCATTGAAAAGGATATATGATAGATTCAACGAAAGAGGTGAGATGAGATATTCTTGGTCTCAGTTTCTGAAACTTTTGAAGAATGGAGAATTCGATGAATATGAAAAAGAAATAAAGGAGTTTTACTCCGTTATGGTCGAGAGAAAATTTATGCCAAACACACCAACACTTGCAAACTTTGGAAATTATCTCGGCATGGGCTCGGCATGCTTCGTTCTTGATATAGAAGACTCGATAGAATCCATCATGGATACCTTGAAGAGAGCTGCACTGATATTCAAGGCCGGTGGCGGTGTCGGCTACAACTTCTCGAAACTTAGACCCGAAGGAGACTATGTTAAATCAACCGGTGGAATAGCATCCGGCCCCGTGTCCTTTATGTCACTATTCGATAGGATGACTGAAGTTATAAAACAAGGTGGTATAAGAAGAGGTGCGAACATGGGTATCCTCAACATAGATCACCCAGACATAGAAAAATTCATAACGGCGAAGGCTGGAAATAGAGCATTGAGAAACTTCAACATATCGGTATTCATAAAGAAGGAATTTTGGGATTATTACAACAAGAACAAACCATTCCCGCTGGTTAATCCTCACACCGGAAAAATTGCAAAATATGTTGATCCTAAAAATCTATTTGATCTCATAGTGTATCAAGCGTGGGAGTCGGCAGAACCTGGCGTGATATTTGACGAACATGTCAACAAGTACAATCCATTCTTGGAAACGTTGGGACCAATTACAACGACCAACCCGTGCGGTGAAGTGTTACTCTATCCTTACGAATCGTGTAATTTGGGGTCAATAAATGTTTGGTCCTTTGTGAAGAACGAGCCGACCAACGGAAAGAAGAAGAATGTCGAATTTGACTGGAAAGAATTCGAAAGGGTAATTCATATAGCAACGAGGTTCTTGGACAACATAGTTGAAATAAACGAATATCCGTTGAAAGAGAACGAAGAGATGACCCTGAAGACAAGAAAAATTGGATTGGGTATGATGGGACTGGCAGATCTGTTGTACGAATTGGAAATACCTTACAACTCGAAAAAAGGATATGAGTTTATGGGAAGGTTGATGGAATTCTTAAACTATCACTCAAAATTAGAATCAATACAACTTGCAAAGGAAAGGGGGAAATTCCCGTATTATAACAAGAGTTTCTATAAGGAAGGTAAGTTACCATTTGACCACAAAGGAGGTAGAATGAATTGGAAAAAAGTTAGGGAAGAAATAAAAAAGTACGGTATAAGAAATGCGTTTACAACAGTGATAGCACCGACAGGTTCAATATCTATGATAGCCGGGTGTTCATCCGGTATTGAACCTCTCTTCTCACTAATATTTGAGAAAAAAGTGAGTGTTGGATCATTTTATTATGTTGATCCAGTGTTCGAAAAGGCGATGATGAGAGAAGGTCTTCTAGATGATGAACTCATTCGTGAAGTATCGAAAAGAGGGGGAAGTATAAAAGATTTGAGCTACATCCCTGAAAGACTGAAAAAAATATTTGTAACTGCAATGGACATAAGCGCAAAGGATCATATAAGAGCTCTTGCCGTGTTGCAAAAATGGACAGATTCATCAATATCCAAAACCATAAACTTCCCATCAAACGTGACCATAAAAGAGATGAAAGAAGCATATCTCTTTGCACACAAGATGGGTTGCAAAGACCTGACTGTTTTTAGAGATAAAAGTATTGAGGGCGTATTGAAAGCGGGTGGGGAAAACGAATCGGAGAAGAAATCTGACAAAAAACTCATATCAATGGATGATGTTAAAGCCAAAGGCCCAGTGATTTATCACGACGTTGGAACATACGAAGAAAAAGATGATGTTTGTCCGCAGTGCGGATATTCGCCATTGATTAGAGTTGAAGGATGTAGAAAGTGTCCAAACTGTGGATGGTCCGCTTGTGACTCGACGTGATAAAATGATACACGTCTACACTGGAAATGGAAAGGGCAAAACGACTGCTTCTGTTGGCCTTGGAATCAGAGCTGTCGGTGCGGGAAAGAAAGTCTTGATGGTTCAGTTTCTCAAAGATGGAAAATCCTCGGAAATAAAGATAATCAAAAAGATAAATGGATTTGACATCAAATGGTTTGGGCGACCGGGTGTTTTGAGTCCCAATGATATTGGTGAAGAAGATAAGGTTCTTGTAAACAGAGGTATTGAATTCATAAAAAACAACATGAATAGATACGACATAATTATAATGGACGAAATAAATGTTGCCATGAAGATGAGGTTGGCGAAACAAAAGGATGTGATAGATCTCATTAAAAACTCTAAAGAAAAGGAGTGGATATTGACTGGAAGGTATGCACCAAGAGGAATAATAAAGGTTGCCGACTTGGTAACTGAGTTCAAGGAAATAAAACATTACTTCAACAAAGGGGTCCCCGCAAGAAAGGGAATAGAGTTCTGATTTTTTACTTTTTAAATATTTTTACAGCATAACCTATTCTTATGAAAACTTATTGTGAAATTGTTGTCAAATACATACTACCCGGCATACGGGCAATCATCGCCAAAGACCTTATAGAGACTTATAAACTAACGCAGAAAGAAGCTGCAAAAAGACTCGGTATGACTCAACCTGCAATATCACAATACAAAAAACACTTGAGAGGTCGGAGAGCATCAATACTAGAAAATGATAGAGAAATTAACGAGAAGATATCGATCTTATCAAAAAGTCTGGCCGAGAGACCAATTGACCCGAAAAAATTAAGAAGCGAATTCTGCAACATATGTGAATTTATAAGAAAAAAATACGGTGAATCAATAGAGGAAGTTCTCAATCTTTAGACTTTTTTTAAAGAGAACTGTGTTATCAGTCCAGAGAGTGGTGAAAATAGAACGGTATTTAAAAACTCAAGAACACCATATATTGCAAGTGATATGGAAAATAAAGAAAAATAAACGAGTCCTTTAAATTCTGTGGAGTTGAACATTTCATCAATCTTAGAGTCTATCAATTCCTGCTCTTTGTTGATTTCATTCTTGTATTGCTCTTCCAATAAACTTCTCTGTTCTGGTGGCAGATTTATATTGGTAAGCGCAACATCCTCATAAGATATCTTTGGTATTAATCCCTCCACAATTTCTTTGGTCGCATTTTTAAACTCGTTCTCGTAATGTACTTGGTTGGTTGCTATCGTAATGATGACTCCGAACAACAACATAAGATTTATTATGAAAAAACACTTCTTAACGACGTTGGCACCAACCCTATATTTTTTCCACTTTTTCATCTCCTTAAAGTACATTTCTGAGAGTCCTGTAGATAACAGACCCGAGACTGAAATTCCTAAAACGAGTAGAACCGATGTGTACGAAACACCGACAAAGGCCAAACCGAGTAATGAGGATATTGTAGTAGATGTAAATCCTAATTTTCTATTCTCACCAAACTTCGCCCCATAGATGGATAACAACGAAAGAGCTAAAACTATTGGTATGAATGGTGATAGAAATGTTATTAAATCATATACAATTGATTTTATAGGATCAATAAAATTTGGAGAAGATATGAATTTTTCCGGTATTGATAAGGGGTATAGAATGGCCCTTTCGGTACTTATGTGAAAAAAAGAAAATCTTGAGAAACTAATCAGTACTAAGAGGAATACCGCTATCCACACTATAATTTGTTTGATATCATATTTAGAGTGCATATTTTTTCCTCATGAAAAACAATTTTATTTTCAACAAAATAGACCTTATGAAAATCTTAAGCTTCCGGACAATATTGTTGAACGAAGATGGCGACTTATATTTTATCTTTTTTGGTATGGTCCTTTTATATTTGTACATCTCTCTTGGTGGTAGAGACAAATATATAACTATTCCAATTATAGATATTGCAACGAGTCCAACAAGTATCCAAACGATTTTAACAGCCAAAGATGTTGTATGTGCCTCAATGGATCTGATTTCGTCCGCATCCTCGCTCGCCTTTGATAAGAGAAATTTAACTTCATCCAACTTCTCTTTTGCTGATATGTAATCACCTTCGTTTATTAAATTCTCGGCTTCATCCAATTTTTCCTTAACGGATCTCAGAGTCATATTCAAATCAGACGTATCGAACTTTTTACTCCATATCAACATCTTGTTTCTAAGTTCCGTGTAATTCCACCTATAATCATCGAGTGTTCTGTTTATCTTAATCTTCTCCGATTCGCATGGTAATATCTTAAAAGAAGAAACTTTTGTTGCATTGACGTAATCATTCCAAACCTTGAGCGTCACGTTGATGGGTCCTATTGGTGCATCTTTTGGTGGTGAGATTGTAACATCAAAACTCTTCTCTTCGTTGGGATTGAGATCTACTTTAGACGGTGTGAATGAGTACCACTCAGAGGAAATTCCCAAAATTGAAAATGATATGTCCTCTTGAGACGTGCTTCCAACGTTCTTGACACTTAAAGAAAATTTCTCACTATCATCTTGAACGACCTCGACTATCGCCGGGTAACCAGTTATTTTTATTTCGCCAGCCACGTTTCCAATTGTTGTAGTAGTGGTTGTCGTTGTTGTCGTATTTGAAGTTCCACCTTGTTGTTGATTTGATTCAACATTTTCAATGGTAACATCAATATCTATGTGATTGAAATGGGGATCACTTACTTTTAAAACAGGGTTGCAATCCTTATCAGATGAAACCATTCCTGCATCAAAACTCCATTCATACCAACACGTCTCACCTTCAGATACATCTATGTTGAATCCAGGACTGCTGCCACTACTCTCCTCAACAGACCCACATCCGCTCTTCAGGTCACTCGTCTTTATGCTGAATCCCGTGCAACTCTCTTCAATCTCTATTTTTCCTGTAGCTTTTTTCGGACCATAATTGGTCACAGTGAGTTTGAACGCATCGCTATCTTCCTCCTCTATGGTGAAGTCCGTCTCATCTGATTGTAGCCATAAAGCACTATCGTTTATTATCAAGGTTCCGTTCTGGACACTTCCGTGGAGAGTCGCTCCGCCAACTTCATATGAGACTGAGAGATGTGGTTTATAATATCCACCAAGTTGATTTGAAGGAAGTGTGACGTTTGCCTTATATTCTCCTCCAGAATACAACTCTGAAGTATAGTTACTGACCTTTGAAAATGATATGGTGTGGGTTTTATTCATGTTCGATAGTGAGAAGGAAAAGTCCGTGGTGTTCAAATCTTTGATCTCCGTTCCATTGATCAGGAATACCTTGGAATAGAAAGAAATGTTTTGTGCATGCGCTGGATCTTCTATCCAGTTGTCCCCGTCGACCGATGCCACATTGAGAAGGGACACTCTTATTTGATCGGTCAGATTCACATACAATGATAGGTTGAACATTCTGTAAGGATATCCGTTGGTACTGTTTATTAGTATCCAACCACCATAGATTCCTGATTGAGCCGCTTCATCCGAGCTTATGCTGAAGTTAATCTCAACAGTTTTTTTGTCTCCGGTTATTATGATACCATCCGAGAGATTAAAGCTAAACGGTATGTACGATGAGGAATAGTTCAAATATCTCGAGCTGTTGACGACGTAACTTAGATTATAATCAGCGAGGTTTTCAATTGTGAAATACTTACTTATAGTTTTATTGAAACCTAAATTTTCCGTGAATGTTATATTCTCTCTACCGTCCTTCGTGTTTTTGTCAAATGTGCCATTCGGATATGTATCGGTCTTCACCATTAAACTCGGTTTGAAGAGTTCTATCGTTGCATTGAACGGTATCGTACAGTTGGTTGTTGAGTTTGAAAATTTCAAATACCACAAAGAATCACTATTTGGAAAGTCGGGAAATATGTAATCGAGAGATGTTGATCCGTTCGTAACTGTGGAATTTTTGAGATTTCCAGATGAGTCGAACAAGTCTATCTTAAGAAGTTTTGAATTGGTCGATACGTTCACAGACAACCCTATTATATCTTCAATTGATGTCACGTTGAAATAGAAGAAATTTGACGTCGTGTTCGTCACGTTTCCCTCGAAAGAGTCCTTTCCTGTCGATAAATTTAGGGGCACATCCAAAGTAACGTCGACTGTTAAGTTTTCATTTTGGTCGCTGGAATCGGTTACAACGATTTTCCCAAAATACCTCCCAGGACTTAAATCATTTCCAACTTCAAAAAATGTGGTATTGCTTGATCCATTCAGAATGAATATACTCTCATTCTGATACGTGTTGTTAACCTTTACCAAAATTGGTGAAGATATGTTTGTAATGTAATGTGTTAGTGATGTGTTGTGGATATCGACTGTTATGTTTTTCGTCGTGTTTAAATTGTTTATTTCCAGAGAGTCTGTGTAATTGTTAGTCCAATTCAAATAAATTTTAGACTTATCCGTGCCGAATTCTCCGTTCGTTGAATTGAGTGCATATACATACGAGAAAGAAATCAGTAAAAACACGAGTATTGTTGTGGTAAATATGTTCTTTCTCATCGCGACACCTATCTTGTTTTAATTGAGTTTATTATTAAAAATTTATTTACATATATTTTGGCCTATTTCATCCAACAGGGTTTTGTTTATGTACATTGGGCTTCTTGTCCTAAGCGCAATTGCAAGTCCGTCTGATGGCTTAACATCTATCTTGAGAACTTTATTTCCTCCCTTCAAATAGATAGTGGCATAATATATACCATCCGAGAACTTATCAATGGTCATTTTCTCCAGAGTTATGTTGAAACCGTTGAGTATTTCAGCTATTATGTCATGGCTGTTTGGCCTGACGTTTATCTTACCACTCTTCCCAAGCTCGATTGAAGCTGCCCTCTCTTCTGACGTCTCGGCAACTATCGCAGTGCAGTTGTTCCCAACGATCACTGTGTTCCCAACTACATTCAACACGTTTATGGGAACATAATTATCGGAACTCAACTGGTCAATCTCAGCGAGGGCAAATAAAGAAAGTATTAAAACAGCAAGCAGGCTAATATAAAATAACAACGGACTTTTCGAGTTCATTGATTTTTTATGCTTATGTGCCATATTATCTTTTTAAAATTGTAAGAATAAAAAAATATACAACGTCTTCGTGCGCCCGTAGCTCAGTTTGGATAGAGCGACTGCCTCCTATCAATGGAGGATAGCAGTAGGTCGGGGGTTCAAAAACAGATCCTTTCTTTCAAAAAGAAAGTATCTGTACTTCCAAAGAAACAATCTTGGGCAAACCTTCGGTTTGCCATGACATTGTTGAGTTCACAGCACTCAACCAAAAATTAAGGGAGGGGTCAGACGGATAGCGGTTACGTGAGAGTCCCCTCGGGCGCGCCACTGTTTTTCATTTTCTTTTGTATCCGTAACACACTTTGTTAACCACTTTTTCAACTTCCGCCACATGTTTGTCTAGATTTTTTGTATGCTTTTCTATGATTTTTATATGATCCTCAAGAAGTTTGGTGTGGTTGCTTAGTTTTTTCGTGTGTAGAACGATAAAAATCAGCACTAGTAGTTCTATTACTATTATAACAAAACTCATAAACGATATTGGTAACGTCATGTGTCCACGCTACACAAATACTTTTATATCCTTTTTCATCGCGATATAATCTATCAGTTTCTTTCCTAACACAGAATTCTTAGATATTCTTATTTCTTTGTTTTTTCCAACCGTTGCCGTAAATAAATATTCACCATCAACATATATGTTTGCATTTTTGCCGACATATTTTTTGTCAAACGATAATATCACGTATGCACCGGTTTCTCCAATCTCAAATTCGATCTCGTTGCCGAGTGTCTTGACTTTTGGTTGAACGTCGATTTTTATTCCAAGTCTCTTTTCTATTTTTTCTATATTTTTTCCATTCTTTCCAATTAGTCTTGGAATCACCTTGTTTGAAACCTTCACTATGGCACGTCCGCCAGATATCTCGACTTCCGCACTCTTGTCGTACTTGACAAGTTCCTCGATTATCTTCTTTTTTGCCAACTCCTCAACGGGAGTAGTTTGCCTTTCCTCAACCGGGACGACGACGTTCTCCTCTCCGTAGGTGTAAATTTCGTATTCCAACTTATCAGTTTCAAAATCTCTTATCTCAACGAGCGGCCTTGCCAAATCCTCCTCTGTCATGCCACTTGGGACCCTGACTTTCAAATCAAGGTAATATATCTTCTCAATCTTACCGGCCTTTATGAATATGACCGTATCTATTATATGTGGGATCATACCAAGTTCCGTTCTGCCGATAAATCTTTGTATTGCGCTTATAGGATCGGATGCGTGCACGACTCCAACCATACCTATACCCGATAACCGCATATCGACAAAAACCTTAAAATCAGATGTATTTCTCATTTCATCAAATATGGTATAATCGGGCCTGACAAGGAGAAGAACGTCAGCAGAGTTGACCATACTTCCGCCGAGGGAACCGTATTGGTTTATCTCAGGTGGAACTTGGAGATCCCTTGGTGATTCCAGAGTCTTGACAATTTTTCCCTTCCTCAAATAAAACTCCGCCAAGCTCGATGCAAACGATGTTTTACCAGAGCCAGGCGAACCGGCTATTATTATTCCCTCAGCTTTTTTCTCAATCCTATCCATTAGCTTTTTAGATGGTTTGTAGTCTTCTATAGTCAACTTTACTATCGGCCTAACTACGGTTATTTCATACCCACTTGAGAACGGAGGAGTTGTTATCGCTATTCGATATTCACCGACTTGTATCACATCCACACCAGGTCTGTGAATTTCAAACTGCCCCCTCTTCTGACGGGCGATGTAGATTATATCCTCTGCCATCTTCTTGATTTCATTTTCACTCCATGGTCTATCCTCCAAGACGACAAGTTTGAATTTTCCAGGCTTTCCTCTCTTGGCAAATGGCCTTGCACCGTCTTTGAAGTGTAGGGACATTGTAGATTTGTCCAAATACTTTTCAAATGGGAACTTCTTTACCTTCTTCTCTATGAATAATACATCTATACCATTGGCCCTCGCAACCTCGGCCTGAACGAGATCCGCCGTGCATAGTATAGCGTTGTTCCTCTCGGCAACATCCCTTATGAGCGCATCTATCCTTCCTTTCTTGGCCAACCGTATCTCTTCTTCAGTTGGGCGTCTACCGACGATGGAAACTGTTATACCTTTCTTTTTTTCGGAAAACTCCCTCAATTTCTTTATCTCATCTAAACCAATGAAACCTATTTCTAAACCACGGTTAGCCTGCGCTTGAAGCTCATCGAGAACCATTTCGGGAATTATGATCTCAGCACTCTTAAGCTCACCATTTTCAATCATTTCACTTATTTTCCCATTTATTATGGCAGATGTGTCTGGAACAATTTTCTTTACTTTTGTCATTTTAACCACTACAAAATATCTTTTCTTTTAGATAAATGTTTAAATCTCACCTTTTTTAAATCTTCCATATGAGACACCAGGAATTGATATGTCCGGAGTGTGGAAAAGATACCGTTAGGGTTGAAGACGATGGAAGAAATATACTGATAAGGTGTACATCCTGTGGGTTTGTAATAGAGGATGAAATTATCGTCAGCTGAAATCCTTTTTGGTTAAGAATTTGACGCCCCTACTTCTCACTCTACCGTTTAAAGTCATTCCAACTACGTATGACACGCCTCTTTCTGATGCAAAATTCAAAAGCTTTTGATCCACACTCCCATCAAAGACTATTGCGTATATGTTTTCGACACTCTTCATAGTGGAGAACATTTCCTTAACCGGTATCTTACCAATTACTTCCATATTCTTGTCGAACAGGACCGCTGCCCTCGTTCCCGTGAGCTCTGAGAGCACACTACTGAATTTTTCTTTGATTTTCTGATCTATTTCCTCTACTTCTTTGACTTCCTTAATCTGTTTCGTATCATTTCGTCTTCTTTCGTATCTCTTGTCGTCGCCGCCGTGGTTGTTCTTCTCGTCCAAAATCTGATCTGCCGGTATCTTATCTCTCAGCGCTTTGTATATCTCTTTCTTAGTCAAGTCCTCAACTTCCTTTCCTCTCGGCGCCCTTGCAACAAAATCTATGTCTACTCCTTTTTGGAACATTTCCTTCAATATAAGATCTCCCCCACGGTCGCCATCCAAGAAAACAGTGGCTATTTTTTCCCTCGATAATTCAACGATCGTATCTGGTACTGAGGAACCTTCAATGGCTATTACGTTCTTTATACCGTTCTTGACCAACTTAACGACGTCTGCCCTTCCTTCACATATTATTACAGAATCAGAAGTCTGTACACTTGGCCCAGCTGGAAGGCCTTTGTATTCAGTGACCTCTGAAGATCTAACGGCCTCTTTTATTTGCTCTGCAATCTCCTGTGTTTCAGTGAAATTCTCATCAAACATATTCCTCAAAATTTCCTTTGCTCTCTCAACTACGTACTTTCTCTTCTCAGCCCGTATATCACTGACTTTTTCCACCTTTATCTCAGCGTCACAAGGACCAACTCTCTCAATGGTCTCCAGCGCCGCTGCTATGAGGGCAGTTTCACTCGTGTCGAGAGAGGATGGTATCTTAATTATTCCTTCTGTGTTTCCGTTCTTACTATGAACCTCAACTTCTATCCTCCCTATCCTACCGGTTCGCTGGAGTTCTCTGAGATCCATATCCGGACCTAAAAGTCCCTCCGTTTGACCGAAAACCGCCCCTATTACATCGGGTTTTTCCACAACACCTTTTGATTTGAATTTGAGTACTATAACATATTTTGATGTTGCTTGAGCTAACTTACTCATAAATAACACCTCCTTTCAGCTAAACCTAGAAAGAATTCATCTTTTTTCAAAGTGAGTGATGAGAGATGAATATGATCAATCTTTCTTTCTAGATTCAAATATATCCTCTATTTCTTTAGTATTGAATTCAATATTTATATACTTTTCTTTTTTGGTAGCCCCTGAAACAAGTTTAACGTCTCCAAATAACTTCTTCATCTCTCTAATGAGTTCTCTGTTCGCTTTTCCTTTCTCCGGTGGCGATTTAATCTTTGCAAGAATAAAAATGCCGCTGTTATCTTTAATCAACTCCAAAGAAGTCTTTTTTGAGTTTGGCTTAACCTTAACTTTGACTATCATGAATTTCACGCATAATCAAATCAGTTTAAAGACATAATAAAACGAATAAAATATGGCCCGCCCATAACACTCCATTTCATAACATGATTTCATCATATTCTAGGAGCTGATCGAGACGGGCCGATTAATTTTAAGTGTTTAAAACTATAAAAAGCATCATTCGCCCTTTATTTTGAGGATAGCTGCGGCGATATCACCGGTTTCCTTCAAAGCATTTTCAGCATCGGTTCTATCACAACCAGTTTGATCCATGATGAGTTTTATATCCTCCTCGGAAAACACAGTCCTTTCCTTAACATCACCAACGACTTGGAAAGTTGTGTTTCCACCAAAATCTATTTTTGAGACATGGGGATTCTCCACAACAATTTCTTTGTCTTTCATGCGAAATATGACTTCTTTCACGTCAAGATCTTCGGATTTTATACCCATCTTTTTCATTGCCTTTTCGATTTGTTTTGGACTCAACATAATTTTTATATATTGCGCAATTCATATTTAAATGAGGTGACAAAATGAAAGTCGGGTGGCAACTCAAAGAAGAAGTGCCGTTGTTCCTCATAGTATTTTTTATAACGGCCGGAATAATATGGTACTTTAACAAGAACATCAGCGGATCGGCGATATTCGGAACTTCATTCTTGGTGGCAGCAATTGTGACATCGTTGGAAGTCATAATAGATGCCATTTGGGAAAGCAGGAAAAAGTGATTTATAAAAGGAAATTGAAGTACTATAATGTTTTTCACTATTTTTTATTTTGTTTTAATTGGATTCTTTCTTGGAATATTCACAGGATTGGTGCCGGGTATTCATCCAAATGCAGTTGCACTGCTCGTATCTTCAATGTTTATTGAGAATCCGTTTCTAACATCAGTTTTGATTCTTTCAATGGCTGTAACTCACACCTTTCTTGACTTCATACCATCCATGGTGATGGGAGTACCCGATCCTGACACAGCATTGAGCGTATTACCTGGCCATAGATTGTTATTGGAAGGTGCTGGATACGAGGCATTATATCTGACGGTGATTGGCGGGATCGTCTCAATGATTATAATCATATTGTTGTTGCCCCCGCTTGCTTTTTCTCTTGGAAGTGTGTTTTGGATTATTGAAAAAAATATACAATGGATACTGATAGCTATTGTCACATTCATGTTTTTGAAAGATAGAAATGTAAGGAGTATTTTAATTTTCTTGGCTTCTGGAATCATTGGACTGATGACTATCAACGGAAACGTGTTTGGCAATAATGTCCTCTTTCCGATGTTGACTGGTATGTTCGGCGTTAGTTCTATCGTATATTCTTTGTTCAAAAATGTCAAAATTCCAGCACAAAGCATATCAACTGGTATATTTGAAGGTAAAAAACTGCTCTTCGGTGGTCTTGTTGGTACATTATCAGGTATACTTGTCGGTTTGCTTCCTGGCGTTGGAGCGGCACAGGCGACTTTTTTATCGCAACAAGTACTTAGGAGTAAAAGTGAGAGAGGATTTCTTGTTGCAATTGGTGGTGTTAACACTACGGTAGCGATAATGTCGATTGTATCTTTGTTCTTGGTTGGAAAAACGAGAACCGGGGTAGGTAAAATCATCTCCGAAATAACTGAAATGAACATGACAAACATGCTCATCATGCTGGCTGTAATAATATTCGTCGTCGGAATAGCGAGTGTGTCTACATTGTATCTCGGTAGGATCATTTATCGGAATATTGACAAGATTAGTTATAGGAAGATGAATTTCTTCACGTTAATTGTATTATCAGCGTTGGTTTTGTATTTAAACGGAGGTTATGGTCTGTTATTGATGGTTGTATCCGGATTTATTGGATTAACTACAATTTTACTTGGTGTGAGAAGAAGTTACTTAATGGGTTGTTTGATATTACCGACGATTCTCTTCTTTCTTTAACATGTAGTTGTACAGTAAGTACGGTATTGAAAACCCTATTATTGCACCAACAATCACGTCTGCAACATAATGGACTCTGAGGTAAACCCTCGAACATGCAACCAAAATACCGTATAACAAGAGAGGTATTCTCCATCTTTTCTTATAATAAAAAAATCCCAGGAGGAAGAAAGCCAGCGCAGAATGGGTGCTTGGGAATGCATTTGACGAGAGATGTATTATCGCATCTGGTGGTCTATGAACATTGAAAATACCTTTCAACAAGTACGTTATCACTATCGTTAGGAAAAGAAATATAAAATAATAAGGTAAAATTCTTTTCTCCTTTTTATCCCATAAATAAAGAGGAAATATTAAAAATGTTAAATATAAGACCAAATCGGTGAACATCATCACAAACTCTGTGAACAACATGGTTCAATTTTAACAAAACTTGTTTAAAAAATTTAAAAAACTAATCAGGCCATAACTTCAACCATTCCTCCCACACTACCGTCGCCGAGGGCAAGTATTTCACCACCGCATTCACATCTCCCTGATAAAGGCACTCTCCTAAAACTCTTGTTGCACTTTGAGCAGACGAACCCCCTCAAATTTTTTATCTTTGCTTCATTTGGAGACAGTTTTATCTTATAATCACGTTTGTCAATGGAATTTGTCAACAACTCTTTTAGATTGTACTGTCTCCCCATACCAAGTAGCTCGCCTTTATCGACGCCTATAACTGAGAATATCCTTTCCAAAGGCGGGAGAAGCAAGTTGTTAATGTAGTAATCAGAATCTATTTTAAGGTTGTGTTCTCTTATGTAATCAGGGCTTTCAGCGCGCTTACTCAACATTTGATTGCCCCTTATTATGACAAAGGATATTCTCTCGCCCGGCGTGGGCGCAGTGGCCGGATTTCTCTCCCTCATTTTCTTAGCCAATTCTATATGTGGCAACATTCCGTCGTACTTATCGATATTTTTTGTTATACTTTTCGTCACCGCAAGTTTTTCCAAATCTATTTCGCCACGACTTAGCTTCTCAACGACGCCTCTGACGAATTTTATCGCCTTCTTAACATCGCCTTCTTTCAGTATTATTTTCAACACTTCATGTACGGTTTCAGTCGTAAGATCTGGCCAATCCCTTCTAACTGTCTCAATGCCTTTTGTTTCAATTTTATCTTCCCATTCTCCATTGTTCTTTTCAAATGCCCAACCAGCATATCTCTTCTTGGTTTGTATTAAAAATGATCTGAAAACCTTTTCCAATTCCAATATCAATTTTCCAGGAAGTTTTATTTCCTTGGTTATCTTCTCTCCTATCTCCCATGCCTTGTCCAAGTCATCGGTACCAACTTTTACAAAAACAGAATCAGTGTCCCCGTAAATTATCTCAAATCCCTTTGATTCTATTTCTTTCATTGTGTTTTGTATGATAGATCTACCGAATGCTGTAACGCTGTTGGCAACTTCTATTACGTACAACCTGGATTTGGGATAACCAAGCTGACCGTAAAATGCGTTGGCCATGATCTTCAATGCAAGTTGCTTTGCGTACAAAAGCCTCTTGCTGTCAGGATCCTTTTCTTGATACATTTTTTTCTTAACTTCCGTACGTTGATTTATCAATTTTTCCAGAACCGATGGTACTATACCTTCTCTAACCTCTTTTTTAACGAATTTTACGCCAACCGGTGATTCATCGTACTCGTTGATTGAATCATCTTTCAATATGGTGGTTGGACATATGTTGTAAGTCATGATTATACTTGGGTACAGGCTCTTGAAATCCAAAACTACTATACAATTCCCAGTGTGAAGCCCTTTCTTAGGCTCTAGGACAAAACCGCCTTTGAGACCATACTTATTTCTCTCTTTTATCCTCTCCGAAACGAGTTTCTCATTGGGTTTCATTGGAAACAAAACATCCCTCTTGTTGAACTCAGATAACAACATATGCTCTATCCTAACACTTTCCCCACCATCAAGAACATCTTGTAACAGCACCCCCGAAACCTTTGAGAGAGCTATATACTTATCCATGAGGTTCTTCTTTTCAACCAATTCTAAAGCTAACTCAGCGTCCCTTCTGGAATAATCCAACAACCTCTTCATACCTTCCTTGTTCCCATTCCACAACTTCTCAAACTCCTTGTACTTGACATCGATCTTCTTTTTTCCAAGAAGCTTTTCCGATACGTTGTTGAGTGTGTATGTCTTAAATGAAAAATCCTTTCTTATTGCCTGATAAGAATCGAATATTATCCTCCCTGTGATGTAAGTAACTGACCTTGAGCCCATCTTTCTAACAAAAACGGGCTTATCCTTAACCCTTCCAAGATCTCTTTTGATACCCAATTTTCCCATCCTTCCAATTATGAAAGGTATATCGAAGTTTTGGATGTTGTACCCAGTTATTACATCGGGATCATAATCTATTATTATATCCCTCAACATCTCCAACATCTTCTCTTCGTTGTCCAATTGAATTATCCATTTTTCATTCACAGATACCCGTTTTGAAACGAGAACCATGCTTTTCATTCCTTTGTATTCCGAGGAGAAAGCAAGACTTATCATTATTATGGAATCTTTTTCTGGTTCCGGTATTCTATCATTCGGGGTCTCGGTTTCTATATCTATCGACAATATCCTGAGGGGGGCATTCTCTTCCTTTTCCTTAGTAAGAACTTCTTCAGCATCTATACTGTTACAGTACACTGTATCGGTTTTTATGAACTTGCCCTTTACATCTATCCAGTTCATGCCCTTTATTCCTTTATCGGCAAAGAACCTGTACTTGAAGAGTATGTCTGCCTCAAACGGTTCTCCCGACAAGGAATCTCGTATCTCAGGTGTCTTGGCTGGATTCTTTAAGATTATCTTTAAGACTGGTATTTTATTCCGCTGATATCCAAACGGTAAGAACTTTTCAACTTGCTCAACCCCACGTACCTCTCCATTGAATTTATTGTTTAGAATCTCAACTGTCCTTTCAAAATCATCGGTTTTGAGATAAAAATATGGGTAAAAGTTGTTAACGAAAACACAATAAGACTTACCATTTTCAGATTTTCCAAAAATTCTTATAACTGGCCTATCGTTGAGCATGGTGTAGTCCGCATCGAGAACTTGGACCATCATAATAAATCACATAGATTATTGTAGGTGGTATTAAAAATTGATTTGTTTTCTTCAGTATAGAAATGACTTATGGGTAGTTATTGGAGATTTTTTATCATTTAACCTTTTACACAATCTCTTCATGCTCTCTGTTTTTCAAATTAAGAATAAACCCATGATCATTCGTTATCGAAATCACCGATATTCCCTTGTAATTGAAAAATAATGGTGAAGAAAGTCCTGTTACTACTATTATATCCGGCAACTCGTCCAAGAGGTATGGGTCACCTTCGACGTATTCAAATGGTAAGAAATGCCTCTTTCTTAACATCGTTATCAAGATGTCTTTCTCGTCTTCTTTGTTGAGCTTTTTCTTTAACGTATTAATCCATGACATGTTCAAAACGTATATAACTATGTTATTAACACTCACGAGAAAAGGTTCCTTGTACACGTGAACATTTTTTCCTTCGACGTCTTCTATGGTCGTAATTATATCAACGTTTTTGAGTTTCTTTATTTTGTTTTTATTGGATGTGAACGTGAATATACACGATACATTTTTTGTCAGCGCATCTGGATTGTTTGTGAATGCGATGTAAAGATCTGTGTCTGTTAAGTTAACTGGATTCGTTATTGGTATATCTGGGTAGTGAATTTTTTTGACCAAGAAACCATCTTTCTTCACAACACCCTCGACTGCCAAAACCTCGTCCTCAAGAACCTTCTCATTTGATATACAGAATAAAGATCCTGTGAAGTCCTCCAACTTAAATCCGTTTTTCTCGACGTCCCTAACCATGCCTATTATCGATGCTTCCGTACCATAACTTAGCTTGTTTATTGTTGTTATATTGCCTTCAACCCTCCTCTCCAAAACAGTCTGAAGTTTCTTGAACCTGTCGTTATAAAACTCTACGAAATCATCGATTTTTTTAACTGATTTTTTTCTTGTGTATTGTCTTATGAGTTTTATTTTCGGTCTGTTTTTTATTGCATTATAAATCTCTTCTGTTACAACAACTGTGTTTTGTGGTAGGTTATTCAATATTTGGTCTATAGAACCTTCACGTTCGATCACGTGAATCAAATTCGGAGAAATTAGGTAACCTCTCTTCAAAAATTCTTCTATTACACCCATAAGATCACTGGAAGTAGTATTTAGTTGTCATAATCTCCTTTATTTTTTCCAACAACCCATTATCCAGGCTCAAACTAACCTTTCTCGTTCTACCATATCTACCTTTGCTTATGACCTTGGCGTTTATTATTCCCAACAAATCCAGTTCAGATATCAAATCAGATACCCTTCTCTGTGTCAACGGTTTCAATCCAACATCAACACATATCTTCTTATAAACATCGTATACATCGCCTGTGTAGACCTCATTTCCATTCAGCTTTATTATACTCCATAGAACAGCTTGACTTTGTCTAGGTTGCATTTCTATCGTCTCCAAAATTCTATCTCTATCTATCTTGGCCTCCGCCATATCAACATGTATCTCCTCGACTTTATCACTGTTCATCCTCTCTGCAATTTCAGCCGCAACCCTTAATAAGTCAAGTGCCCTTCTGGCATCACCATGCTCCTGGGCGGCCAGCGCAGCGCATTTTTCCACAACACCATCACTAATAACACCATCGTTGAAAACGATCTTACATCTATCTCTCAATATGTTTTGTAGCTCCGCTGCATTGTATGGTTTGAAAATCAACTCTTCTTCTGATAAAGACGACTTCACCCTCGGATCTATACTGCTCAAAAATGACAGGTTGTTTGAAATACCAACGATGCTTATCTGAGCATTCTTCAAATTTTCGTTTATTCTAACCAAATTATAGAGAAAATCATCCCCTATTTTTTCAAACAAAACATCGATCTCATCCAGAATTAAAATAATTATGCGCTCTTTTTCATCAACTGCCTTAAAAAATATGTTGTAAACTTGCTCTGTGGGCAATCCTGTCACGGGAACTTCCTCACCCAATTCCCTTGCAAGATGCGCTATCAATCTATATTCGGTGTCGGCGATTTTCCTCATCTTACAGTTAACGTATATCACTTTAACGTTACCGTTTTTACTACTCTCCTCAAGTTTTCTGGCAACATATGATATTACCGCAGTTTTACCTGTTCCAGGTTTACCGTATATAAAAATGTTGGATGATCTCTCACCCCTAAGGCTTGGTGCGAGAATCGTGGCAATTGTATTTATTTCCTTCTCTCTATGTGGCAAACTTTCTGGTTTATAAGAAGTCGTAATTGCCTTTTTGTTCTTGAATATGTTGTTTACCGTAACATATCTCTCAAATATGGACTTTAAAGAAGCTTGCATCTCACCACCCCACCTTTATTTCATATAGAAAAAGATCATATAAAAAAATAACTGCACGTGAAATGAAGGGGATGTGAAGTGCGAGGTATATTTCATGTGAATATTTCCACAGGAAATGATGGTTTATTATATCAGATTTTTACATAAAGACACCCACACCCCTTAATTTCCTGTGGAAAATATTGTATTAATTAAATATATATTTAGTATAACAATGTTATATAATAT
>JAGHBM010000056.1 GCA_021160955.1 Candidatus Aenigmatarchaeota archaeon | reverse complement strand
TCATGATCTCATTCTTTAGCAAGTTTTTCATATGCCCTGCTTGGGTGTCTTTTCAGGTGATTGAAATTGTTCCAATACTCACCGTCACAAAGGTCTATCGTAAGTACATCATTTGAATATGGAACTATTGAATGATCCGACAAATAGAGATATCCCTCTGCAGGAGCTTTATCCCATACACTAAACAATTTTATTATCGGTACTCTTAATTCATGACCTTCTTTTTCTGGCTTTCCTGCTATCTGGACTATCTCTTTTAGCTCATCCTTGCCATCTGATTCGTCTCTATGCCATACTTCATATAACCCTTCTACTTCTAACTCTTCAGGACTTCTTATTTGTTCAGGCCACTCAGGTCTCTTCTCAGTGACTTCTATGCTCGGAGTAAAACTCATCTCATCACCCCAAATATATTTAACAATAAAAAGTATTTAAGGATGTATCTCTACAAGAATCCAATCCAACCTATCAATGCAACTATGAACAACGCGAGCCAAACCTTTCTGTCCCAAGCCATTACCTTTGCTCCGTCCAATGGTGGGATAGGCAACAGATTGAAGAATGCTATGAAAATGTTTATGTATGTTGCCATTTCAAAGAATCCTAACGGATAAATAGAGTTTAAGATCAAAAATATTCCAGCTATTATGAGGTTGGTCAGTGGTCCGGCAGCCGATATGACACCATAATCTTGGTTTCTCAAGCTGGTGAATTCTCCTTTCCATCTCAAAACTTTTAGTGCGGATATGTAAACTGCTCCAGGAGCTGCAAATATTACTCTCCCTCCTGATATCAATGCCAAGATCAATGCGAATACTATTCCATTTAACCACATTCTATATTCGGCAAATGCACCGTACTTTCTGGCAACAGTCCTATGGGCAAGCTCATGAAATACAAATGTTATACCAACCAAGACCAACGAATACAAAAATCCGAGAAGAATGTCAACGTTTAAGTTGTCTGATACAGTTCTGATGAATATTATGGATATCACGAGCCAAGAAATTACAAGGTCTTTTATTTCTCTGTCATTCATGATATTGTTTTTACTTTTCTGCCTTTTAATAGTTTTTTAAGCCCATCGACATGACCCGCTCCAACGACAACCAATATGTTCTTGTGGTCTTTTGTTAGTTCAAGCACGGCAGATGCCATATATTTGTTTCTCTTAGTAACCAATACTTTATACATTTTCGGGAAGTTCTTTTTCATGTACTTCATTGCATCTTTTATAACCTTTTCTGGTGGAACCTTTGACAAATCAATTTTTTCTCCTGAAAACGCAAAGAGTGTCAGTAGGATTAGTTTGATTTTTTCAAGCGTTGGTATTCTTCTCAAATCTCTTGCTGTAACAGATATATCTTGATCTATCAGATATACAGGTATTTTATTTTTTCTTGAAAATTCTATTGCTGTCATCATCTCCTGTCCTGGAAATATTCCCGTGGATTTCCCCAGCTTCTTTTGTAACCATGAAAATATCTTCAGAAAAAGTCCAGGTGGTCGTCCCATCTCTCCTGATTTCATCGATATGTATCTGTTCATATCGAGTTCAACTGCAACACAATCAGGTTTTTCATTCTCGATTGTATCTTTTATTGTTCTTATACTTTCAGGTGAGATATGAGAGGTGCCTATTATCGTAATCATTAAACCACTTTAACTGGAGATGAAATATTTAACGGCTTCAGTTATATTTGAAACTTCGATCACATTTATTCCAATTTCCTTTCCCACGTCAACTTTTATGGGCTTATAGACTACATTACAAACAGTAAGAGATCCATACCTTTCACAATGTTCGTCTTTTCCGTACTCTATGAAATTTGCTTGCCCCTTTGGAACGAGTATCCTCTTGAAACCAGCTTCTTTTGCTGCTCTTGCCTTTGCCAAGATCCCACCGACTTTTCCAATGGATCCATCTGGTTCAATTGTTCCTGTCATTATCGTGTCATTCCTCAGTGTTTTGTTTTCCAACGCCGCGATGGTTGCTACCGTAAATGCTCCACCTGCACTTGGCCCACCGACTATTGTGGCATTTGGTATGTCTATGGTGTACGTGAGATCCAAGTTAGTTATGTTCTTGCCGAGGTATTTCTCTGCTATCCTTTTTGCTAACTGGATTGACTGTTGGGTATCGACCCAAAACAAGAGCGATTCAACATCGACAAGAACTTTTCCTTTGCCAGGTACTGCCCTGACAGTTAAGTTGGTTACTACACCGTTTCCATTTTGATCGACTGCAACTAAATGTGTCTTCACCTGTGAAAATATCTTGTATTCTTCTAGCGTTTTGTTGGGCAGTATTATAGTATGATTTACTACAGGTTTTATTTGGTTCGAGTTATGGCCTTGATACTCAAACGATACTTGAGGTATGCTTCCAAAGTACGCTCCTGATATATATCCAACCAAAAATACAAACGTTAAAACAGAAGCAAAAATGATCTCTTCTCTCATTTTAATCACTCGTTTACTTCGAATTAGCGGTGGAATTCACCTGGATGGACCTGTACGACACCGTGGGTTGGTCCAACCCTCCTTCTCCATTCCGAGACCCCCTAAACATCGGACATTCTGGCTTAGGGCTGCTCCATTCCTGGCCTGACCCGGTTCACCAGAACGCCGATCCTAGGGGACGGAACTTCGCAGTTGGAGAGTTGGGCCCACGGTACCAACAGGCCGCTCCAGGCTTTTCGGCCGCCCTGAAGAGGATTTGGGCTGGAGGTGACCCC
Source organism: Candidatus Aenigmatarchaeota archaeon (assembly GCA_021160955.1). Taxonomy (GTDB): domain Archaea; phylum Aenigmatarchaeota; class Aenigmatarchaeia; order PWEA01; family JAGHBM01; genus JAGHBM01. Next base: position 4,668 of record JAGHBM010000056.1, on the reverse strand, counting down.
TAGCCACCCGGCCTATTCCACCATAGAATAGTTTCTTTTCAGCAAATTTAAATAGTTAACAGAAACAATGTTCCATACGGTCAAAGTTTGATTTTGATATTGTTTTTTAGAAAGTTTCTTTCATTGTTGTTGATATTTTATTTTGGGATAGTATTTCCAGGAGTATCCTTTGCTGCGTCTTTCTTCCACTAGACCTTTTTTCTTCAATTCTTTGAGCATCATATAGCAATCTGAATAAGGGATATCATTAGCTTTTGCAAGGTCCCATACTCCCAAGCCTTCGGGATGTTCCTTAAGGAAATCAAGGATTTCTTTTTGCTTCGGCGGTAGTTCTTCTATTTCCCATTCCTTGTTTAATCTATCTATCTTATCTTCGAGTCTTTCCAAACGATCATCTATCTTATCAATTTTTTCATCTATCTTGTAGAGCATTTCGTCATCCATCTTTTATCACCCAAGAATTATATTTGCTCTAATTTTTATAAGTTTTATGGTCTCAATTCTCTATAATTGAACTCATCGAGGTAATTTTTCAATTCTTCAGGATCTCCTAATAATGTTATTTCTACTTTTCCTGTCGGTATTTCATACGATATTGCATAAGGTTCTGGCATGCTTTTTTCTTCATATTCTATTTTATTTTTGTCCAAAAATCCTTTTATTTTCTTTTTGTATTTCTCTCCACGTTTTAGTAAATTTATCGATATCTTATCTTCTTTTTTTGATATGTTCAATATTTGACCGTCAATGACGTTATGGTCTTTCTTTATTATTCTAATGTAATCGTCCCATGTGATTTCAAATTCTTCAGAAAACAGTTCTTCGTACAACCTTTGAATCATTTCATTTGGAGATACATATATTTCGCTCATAAAGAAAATTATATTAGAAATCGTATTTAAACGTTACCATTATTTAGTGGTGGATTATAAACCCTGAAGAACTTAAATGAAAACTCTCTTTTATTAATTATGCACTACCAAAAAATTGGCCAAGTCATCATTATCAACAAAAATGACAAAAAGCTTGCGGAGAGACTACTCAAGAAAATTCCTGATACGAAAACTGTGATGTACAAGTCTGGATGGATAGAAGGACAGTTCCGCCAACCAAAGTTAAAGAAATTGGTAGGAAATGGAACTGAGACCATTCACAAAGAACACGGTTGCCTGTTCAAGCTGGATGTTTCAAAGATAATGTGGTCAAAAGGAAATCACCTCGAGAGATTGAGAATAACTAAACTTGTGAAGCCCGGTGAGATCATAGTTGATATGTTTGCCGGAATTGGATACTTCTCCGTTCCGTTGGCTGTCCACACGAAGGCCAAGAGAATATACTCCATAGAGATAAATCCAGTTGCATATGGATATCTCCGTGAAAATATTGAGTTGAACAAAATCAAGAATATCGAACCAATTCTTGGCGATTGTCTAAATGTTGATATCGACGAGAAAGCAGATAGGGTTCTAATGGGACTCCTTCCTTCTTCCAAAAATTACTTGCTGAAGGCCATTGATTTCGTCAGGTCCGGTGGCATAATTCATTATCATGGCATTGACGAAGAAGAACCCAAGTCTTTAGAAAGAGATGTAAAGAAAGTATGTGAAAACTGCAAAATTCTCCAAAGAGTAAAAATAAAGTCTTGGGGACCAAGAAGATATCACTGGGTCTTAGATGTAAAAGTATAAATATTTTTAAGTTCATTTTCGTCTTTATGTCAGAGAACTATGATTTAAATGTTCCAGAAGTATGGGATACCGTTCTTAGCGACAAGGACGAGAACTATTTTGATTTGAAGACTACTGTAAAAAGAAACTCCGATATATTGGTCATGATAAAAAGAAAGGCAATAGGTTCTCGTCTTTTCAACAGAAAAAAGGTCAGAAATTATTTAGACAAGTTGGAAAGGGCAAAGGAGGAATACGTTTCTAGTGCATGGAAGTTCATCGATAAAGTTTATAGCGATTTCAATGGAGAAAAGGCCATGAAGATCGTGGATGATGGAATGAAAATATCCGAAAAACCAATGGATGTTGACCTTGACGAAGTATTGGAGATCCTTTATGTTTTTTCTAAAGATCCCGATGTGATCGAGTATAAAGATTACATATTGGAGATGTCCAAAAATTATCATAAATTCGAAAGGCTCTTTGGGAAATGGGTTTGAAAATAGCTTTAAAGAATCCTTATGTCCAAACACACTTTCCATTTTCTCGGACCAAATGGAAGTACTTTTCTTCTTTCAATTGTCTTATATTTTTTGTTCAACTTTTTCATCTCTAACACTACCTTTTTTTCAAGGTCATCAAAAAGATTCTTCTCTTCACTTACACCATACAGATGAATTATGGTTCCCTTCTTTGAGCAGGAAAGTGCGACGTCCAAAAATTCATATGCCTTTTCTGGGAGTGGCATCAGAATCCTGTCAAACTTTTGACGAATTAAAGGACAGATTTCTCTCACATCTCCGAGGATCGGAATAACAACATCTCCGACTTTATTCAGCAATACGTTTTTTATGGCATATTCATGTGCTTTAGGATTAATCTCTATTGAGTATATCTTATTTACGTCTCTTTTCTTCGCTATCACGATGGGATATGGTGCCACACCACCGAACATAACCAATATTTTTTCATTTTCTTTAACTTTTTCGGATATTCTCAGTCTTTCGGCAGATTCTCTAACAGAGAAATAAACCTTTCTTGGGTCCAGTAAGAATCTGCAACCGCTCTCTTTGTGAAGGACTTCTGTGTTTTTTTCTCCCAACAAAAGTTCGTATTTTCTCAATCTAAAAGTACCTTTTCTTGGAGACTTTTTCCTTAGGACTGCAACAACATTCTTGTGAACCTTCATTATGGCTTCTGCAATCAATGTTTTCTTTTCACTCAGTTCGTCTGGAATTTCAATTATGGCAACTGCTTTTTCCCTTGAACCAATGATGTCAAATGACTTAACAAGTTTCTTAAGTTCTTCTTCAGTTAACTTTACTCTCAACTCTTTTTCAATGGACATAAAAAGAATAAGATTCAGGAATTTATTAATGTGACTATTTTTTCGACCTCTTTATTTTCTCTATCTCACTTTTCATTGCACTCTTGATTTTGTCATCAAAGCTTGATGATATTATCTTCCAACCATCTGAAAAGAATTTGATGCCTTCATACTCTGGCGAATATGTATTCTTAAATCCGTTCAAGATATCATAAACGGCACCGTTTTTGTTTCCTTTATTTACTCTCACTATGGCCCTGAGTTCGTAGTGAGCAAAGAAGTCTGGCTCTATTTCCAGGCACTTTGTTATATCCTTCTCCGCAAGATCCAGAAGCTTTCTCTTTTCCTCGGGAGATCTTTCCATTTTTGAAATTTTAAGTGCCATATATGCACGATTATATAAATATTCAGGTTTTTCGTTAAATTCTATAGCTTTAGACAGATGGCCAAGATCTCCAGTTATATTTCCTATTCTTTCATGTATCTCAGCTGCCACATAGTTTGGCAAGTCATTGGACGATAAAATTTGTCTATACCTTTTAAGTGCTTCATCAAATCTGTTGGAGTATAGAAGTAAGTCAGCTTCCTTGAGCAGAAGTTCTGGCGTTTCTCCCGAAGCAGCTTTCTCCATTTCTAATTTCTCGAGTTCACTTTCGTATTCTTCTATCCGTTTCCTCTCTATTCTCTCGTACAGTTTTCTTTTAAGATTGGTGAACATGTTATCACAGTTTATTCTTTGTGAGAAAAATATTTATATTTATCACTTGCAGGTAAAAATAATTTTCAATTGGTGCTACAATAGGATTCGGAGTTGGTGCAGCTCTTGGATATGTCGGCGGGTGGTTATCAGCCGGAGCAGCAGGAATGATAGACAAATGGCCAATAATAGGAGATGGATTCTATATGAACAATCATATCAAAAATACGATTGAAGCAATGGCAACAGGAAGTGGAGCAATTACTGGGGCAATAAAGTTTGGAGCAGCAGGATTCATGATAGGAGCAGATGAAGAGTACAGTTTGTTGAATACTACGAAGAAGTTATTGTGATTTCACTCCAAACCTTTTATTTTTTATTTTGTGTTGAGCTTAATTATATCATGAGACTGATGTTAATCTCGGATATTCATGCAAATCTTCCCGCGCTCAAGGCTGTTTTTGAAGATATGAAACATTATTTCGGATCAGCGGATTATGTGATATCAGCAGGCGATATTGTGGGAATAGGACCATTTCCAAATGGTGTTTGCAACGCCTTAAGACACTTGAAAAATTTTATGTCAGTCCGTGGTGAGTGCGACCAAGCAACTCTCGATGGAAAGTATGCTGGGATAGAGTTGTCCATAGCCAAGTCGATTGAGTGGACCAGAGAGAACATATCAGAAGAGAACCTAATCTTTTTAGACTCTCTCGAAACTTATCTTGCCTTAGATCTGGAGGGATTCAAAATATTTGTAGTTCATGGATCTCCAGAAAATCCTCTGGGTGGAATGATAAGTGGTGCAGAGCCAATTGGAAATTTAAACAGATATTTTTCCAAGACCAATGCCGATATAATAATCTGCGGTCATACCCATATACCGTTCGTCAAAGAAATAAATGGAAAATACATAATAAACCCTGGTTCAGTCGGTGAACCGAGAGATGGAAATCCAGCTGCATCGTACACTTTTG
>JAGHBM010000082.1 GCA_021160955.1 Candidatus Aenigmatarchaeota archaeon | reverse complement strand
TATTAGTAGATCCAACTATATAGCATGGAAAGGAAAATGCTCGTGACCAAAAGAAAAGGGAAATACTATTCAAAAAGTATTGTAATGTATGATGATCCAAAAGCAATATCGTCTGCTTCCAGCGATCTCGCGTGGAAAATTCTCAAAGCTCTGGATGAAAGGCCGGCATATCCAAAATACTTGGCACAAAAATTAAAGGTCCACGAACAGAAGATATACTATCACATAGGAAACCTACTGGAAGCGGGATTGATAGAAGTAGTAAGTGAAGAGAGTAGGCATGGCGCAATATGTAGGTTTTTCGCTCCAACTGCAAAGGCATTCGGATTTGAATTTCCAAATGGAGAAACGGAATTCAAAGTATCGAAGATGAAAGTTGATTCTCATTTGTTGGACTTCTTCTATGAATTTGTAAAGGACGGTACATTCAACGGATCAATAGTAGTTGGTTCACCGACACAACATGGACCATATCTTACCATGGCTAAAGATGGTCACTTCGGAATTCAATTGGGAATATTCCTGGGTAACTTCTGTTCTTTAGAGAATAGGTTCGTGGCAAAACTGGACACAGAAGTGAAAGCAGAAGAAGCATACAAAAGAAACATGATACTGATAGGAGGACCTGTAACCAACATGATTCTTTCGGAGATAAATGAAGGTTTGAAGAAGAACTTTCAATGGAAAAGGGAATGGGTCATCGTATCAGGAAAAAAGGAATACAGTGGAGAATTCGATGGTTTAATAGTAAAGATAAAAAACCCCTGGGATGAAAGCAAAAGAATAATCATACTTGCGGGTGCACATAGACAGGCAACCAAGGCATGCATAATAGCCATTACACAACACTATGAAAAAGTCTTGAAAGACTACAACAAGAACAAAGACTTTTACCGAATAATAAGAGGACTCGACAAAGACGGTGATGGAAAAATAGACGATATAAAGATTTTGGAATGAGAAGAATTTTCCATATCAATTACTTTATCAATCCATATCCAATGAGTCTCCATCTTCCAGATATCTGTCTAAAGAGAACTACTTTCTCTCCGACATCTGCACAAATCGGAGCTTTCAAATTGATTTCAACTTCGTTGCCCCTGGCAGATGTAACCAATCCTACGGTCCTTTCTACACCCGACGTCAGCATTAGAACTTCGTTGCTTGATATGGGAGAAACTTCATGAGATTCTTTTTCTCCGACCACCTTCTCAAGTAATTTAACATCCAAAACAAGCCTGTTGTGAACCGGAGGGAGTTTGTCAGGATAACCAACTATGTTGCCTGCAAGGAAATCACTTTTGGTCAAGTAAGGATCGAGCTTGGTCCCGAGTGCTATGAGACCTCCGGGACCGACTTCATTCAACTTTTCTCCAAATCTGTGAATGGTTGTAACTTCCGTGAATAGGGATCTATATTTATCCTTCATTTTAACCCCAGGTCTTATCTCTATCTTGTCGCCGACCTTTATTTTGCCTTTAACCAATGAACCTCCAATGACTCCTCCGACTAGCTTGTCAAGAGACGTTCCGGGTTTGTTGACATCAAAACTCCTGGCAATGTACATTTTTGGATCTGACTTTAAATCTCTCTCGGGTGTCGGTATGTATTTCTCTATTGCCATCAAAAGGGCATCTATGTTAACCCTTTGAACGGCAGAAATTGGAACTATTGGAGCGTTTTCCGCGACAGTACCCTTTGTGAATTCCTTTATCTGATTATAATTTTCCAATGCTTGCTCTTCAGTTACCATATCTATCTTGTTTTGTGCAATAACTATGTTCTTTATGCCCACGATGTCTAAAGCTGTTAGATGTTCGACGGTTTGTGGTTGTGGACACTCCTCATTCGCAGATATGACTAGTATCGCACCATCAATCAACGATGCCCCGGAGAGAACGGTAGCCATCAATGCGTTGTGGCCAGGCGCATCAACGAATGAAAGAATTCTCTGTGGGATTGTATCTCCAAAGCAAGTTGGACATTTCTTGGACGTCGAATAGCAATTCGGTTCCCTACATTTGGGACATTTGTAAACTGTGGTTTCAGCATAACCCAGTCTTATAGTAATACCTCTCTTCATCTCCTCGGAATGAACATCGGTCCACATTCCAGTTATTGCCTCGGTTATCGTCGTCTTACCACTGTCGACGTGGCCGAAGAGGCCTATGTTCACGACATCAAGTTGCTTAGAGGATTTCTTTGCCATAATCATCACTAATATTTAAATTGGCCAGATATTTAAAAGGATGGAAGAAAACATTATTGTATTTAAAATTATTCGCTCTTTTGTTCCTGGTCTTTCTTATCAGTCTTTTCTTCTTCGGATTTTTCCTGAGTGCCTTGTTCCTCTTTTAGACCCAGAAGTTCTTCAATTGGCTTGGCGCCATCTTTAGCTTCTTCTATCTTAACATTTACTTGGACTATATCCTCGGATATTCTGTTTCCCCTGACGGATTTTCTCTTTCTGACATTCTTTTTCTTTGGACGATATCCCACACCACCGAAAGTTAGAATTTTCTTTCTCTGGGTGCCGGGTATGTCCCTCCTCATTGGGAAACCATCTATACCACTGCCTCCAGTTATCTTCAATGTGTAACCGGTCAGACCTATCAGAGATCCGTCAAATTTCTGTCCAATTTTCATTCCTATGAACGTCGGAACATCCTTTTCTATTTGATAGGATTTGCCCTCTTTGGTTGAAATTACGATCTTGAACATTGTTTTCACCTGTTGTGAAAATTTTATTTTGAATATATAAATTCTTTTGCTTTTATTTTTTATTCTTTTGAAACAAAGACTATTTTAATATGTTTTTCAAATCATTGTTTTCCAAAAAGAAAGTGAAAGAAGAGGTTAGCATTCCTTTGAATGATGTAGAAAAATGGATGCTTGAAGAAAAAAAGGAATTCATAGGCAACGTTGAAAGGGAAATACGAGATCACTACGACAAAATAGAAAAGGATATCAGAGCCATAGAAGAATCACTGAAAGAATTTGAAGTAAGTGAAATGGACCAAAATGCCCCAGAAAGAATAAGGATAATGGCCAAGACATCCAAGTCTCTATTCGAAGAGAACTTGAAGAGGTTCATAGACTCTGTGAACATCCCAAAGGAATACGACTTCTACACGGCGCAAAAGTTCTGCAGGGAATTGATAAGCAAAATAAATGATCTTGGAAAAAAATCCGTAAAAATTACAGGGCTGCTCAAAATTGCAATTGGGGAGAGCATGGTTGACCTGATGAAGAAAATAGATGAATTAGAAGAAGACGTCACAAACATGCAAAATTTTCTCATAGGCAAAGAAAAAACATTTGAAGAAATCAAAGAGATCAAACATTTGGTAGGTGACTCGAGATCAAAAAAATCAAAAGTTACCGAGATTGATAAAGCAATTGAAAGGCTGGTCGATGAACTGAGGATAAGAGAGGAAAAACTAAGAGACATACAAAGAAAAATAGATGAATTCAACGAAAGTACTGAAATGAAAAGACACGAAGAGATTAAGAAAGAACTTGACACATTGAAATCGAAGAGAAAAACAATAGAGAACAAGATACTCACGGACATTTCGCACCTTGAGAAGATCTTCAAGAAGATGGAACACTATCTCGAAGGAAGAATTAAGAAAATGCTCAAAAAGTACATAGAATTTCCACTGGGTGTGATAGATAACGGAACAAAGGACCTAATGGAATTGATAAAAATAGCAGAAGAAGAAATCAAAAGAAAAAATTTCTCAGAAAAAATAATAAAAAAGGCTAAGATAGGAATTGACAACGTAAAATCTGGAAAATTGGATGATCTAATATCAGAGCATAAGAAACTCTCTTCCAAGATAGATTGGTTACTAAAAGAAATGAATTCTATGGAAGTAGAGAAAAAAAAGAGAACGATCGAAAAGGACCTTGAGAAAGCGGTCTCAGAGAAAACATCACTGGAAGAAAGAATAAAGAAGTTGAAAGAGGATAAAAGCTCCCTCAAAGACGAAATAGACGACCAGATTGAAGAGATTGAAAATAAGCTGAAATCCATCACCGACAAAAAAGTATATATCACTAAGTAATAGTAACATTTATATACTACTTCAAACAATAGTATAAATAGGTGTGCGGTTATGAGAAGGTTCGCCAGATGCATGGGCAAGGAAGAATTCAAAGAAACCAAAAGAACCGGTATCATCAACGATCATGGTAGAGGAGAAGTTCCCGTCTTCGATTATCCAGAACACGTGGAAAAAAGAATTCTCGGAATGGGCAAGAAAGAATTAAGAGAATATTTTAGGGGCATAGGAGTCAGGGAAACTTATGCCATAATGGTTTTCGGTATCGACGAAAAATTGGCAGAGGAAAATTTGTGGCAAAAGAACGGACTCAAAGAGTATTTAATACCCGAAGGAACTGAAGTGGAAATTGAATATTGGATAAAATTGTGAGGTGGTTGTGGTGGACGAATACAAAATTAGAAAAGAAAAAATTTTAGATGAATATGTCGGCAATTCGATTTTCAAACAAACTCTTCAAACAAGAATAATAATAGAAAGTGTAATCG
>JAGHBM010000065.1 GCA_021160955.1 Candidatus Aenigmatarchaeota archaeon | reverse complement strand
GTTGAACACATATTGAGGGCAGTAGAGATTTACCTCGGAATGAAGAAAATTCACGAAGACATGACAAAAGTTTATATTTGATTTATCATTAAAAATTAACCATGCAAATTGAAGAAGGCATTTTGTTCTCTGTCGACAAGGAAAAAGGTATGGGAAAAGTGAAGCTCGGGAAGAACAGGATAAGAGATGTCAAGCTGACACCATCAGAGGAATTCGAAGAGGGAGACAAGGTAAGAGTAATATTAGGTCTCGTAATAGGAAAGGCATAAAAAATTCGACAAAAGTCGATATTCAATATTTAAATATAGGCTTTCACTTTTTCTAATTAGGTGAAAAAAATGGTATTATTCGAAGGACTACTTGGACTAGGCCTTATGTGCCTATTGGTTCCAGTACTTGCGGAATACGGAAAGTTCAGGAAGATATCAGAGAAGGCGTTCAACTGGATAGCAGGTGGAGGTATATCCTTCATCCTGGCAGTGGCGTTCAATTCACAGGTTGTTTCATTCTGGACGTACGCAGGACAGATATCAACATACCTACAGCAACTCTTTGAGTTCATAGGATGGATCTTCGTGCTAGTAGGTTCAATTCTAGCACTCGTCGACCTAACAAAGAAATAAACCCCCACCACTCTTCTTTTTTTATTTTTTATATGAGAATTACATGGCTGATTTTGCCATATCAAGTTTTATATATGATCCCAAACAATTATTATTTGGTGGTGATATTCTACTAATTTTGGACAACCTGAGCTGTTGTAAGAGATGTGGATCCTCTGACACGAGAACAGAAATACTTATACCTGATAGACGTCTCAAGAGTCTTAAAGGAAAGGAATTCGACCAACCGATAGAGATATTCTGCAGAAAATGCGGCAAAATCGATAGAACCACCATCAAAATGAAAATAGAATGAATTGTTCACATATTTTTATTTTAAAGCGACAAAAATAATCATATGTTTACTGATCTTACAATAAAATTTCTTTCTCAAATAATATCATTCCTTCAGATGAACGGAATTGTTACATTTATAATATTCGTGATCGCAATATTTGTCCTCTATAGGTTGATTAAATTCACCGTGAGGATTCTGACAATAGTCATCATCGGGATGGCATTCCCATTCATAATGAACTACTTCTTCAATTGGGGAATATCTACTGATCTGAACACCTTGATATTCTATGCAACCACAGCTGTGGCAATCTATCTCTTTGCCTTGTTTGTGAAGGGAATTCTAAAATTCTTGGGAATAATTTTGAGTCCACTGAAGAAAAGAAGATATGAAAGAAGCATAGAAAAAAATGTTGAAAAGGACATTCAGAAAAAGATTGGTCTGTCAAGAATCAGAAAGAAGAAAAAAGATAAAATATGAAAAAAATTGTGCATGTGCAAAAAGATATTTCTCAGCTGTTGAAGCTTGCCGAATAGTCTTCGCCTGATATCAAGACTCTCTTGGCTTTTCCATCGATCGTTAGGTTGTAGGGAGTGACATGTACATTACCCATAAAAGCCTGTATCTTCACGGGCTCCTTATCAACCTTTATTGACATCTTTCCATGCAACGTTAGTTTACCGTTCATGTTGGAGAGTTCAATATCTTTTTTCAACCCTTCAAAATCTATCTCATCAAAACTTAGTCCATCAGTCTCTATGGTTATTTTTTTCTCTGCCCCTTCAATTGTTAAACCATTTACCTTTATCTTGTCCGCCTCTCCTGACATTTGGAGAGTTTTATGGACTTGGAATAAACCCGAATAACCAAAAATGTTCAACGTAATTTGTGATCCTGAAGTTATCTTGTTCCCGTTGACAAACAAATCGTGGTCCTGGTTTATAGGATTGAACTTAATCGTGAAATCTATTTTTTTGTTATTCATATCAAAGTTCGGATCGCTGAATTCTGCTTTCACGTCTATTTCTCTTTTGGACACGTCACTGGCCGATGATGGGAAACTTCCAATTATCTCACCCGTCAATCCCTTTATTTTTTCGCTCATTTCGTCGTATTTTTCCAAGAACTCAAAATTTCCCTGTTTGACGACACCTGTGGTGATCAATGACAATCCAACGAGAACTGCGAGCAATATTTTCCAATCCATAGAATAAATATGGCATCAGAAAGTATAAAAAAGTTTATAAACTACCTATACAAACACTATCCTATGGTGTTTTCATGTTACTGATGCAGGCATTGGGAAACGATAACTGGATAAGCAGTATAATATGGCTCATATTGTTCTTTGTAATGGTATTTCTGTACCCAAGGTTGATGATATACCAACAGGTCACGAAACTCGAAAAAGACATTGCAGACCTTGAAAAGATGTCTAATTCCTCGATAAACAAAATAGTTAAGAGGATGTCGAAAAAAGCGCAAAAAGACTTGAAGAAGAAGATCTTCAGCTTCCTCGAATTCTTTGTAGCGGAGCCCGTTTCAATAGATCCATATGGCATTGTTGACAAGATACATGAGGTTGTGAAGCTCAGTGAAAACAGAGAGATAGAATTCGTCGAAAAATTATCACCGAATATGAACATCCATGAAAAGAGAAGCATCTCAGCCGCAATAAGCGCAACATCTGGACTTCACCAAATCATAAAAATTATGAGATATTATCTCGAGCTCATAAAGAAGTACAAGATCTTACAACTTGCTCTAATACTTCAAATGGAGATGCCACTAATAAAAAGGTTGGCTAGATCATATGTCAAGGCCACAGATGCATTTGTTGATGATGCTCCAATAGGAGATGGAATAGGGCCTTTAGTTGTGGCTTCCATGATACCTGAAAATGCAAAAGTCAAACATATGAAAGATGAAGAGTTCTCCTATGCCAAAACCAAAATAAATGGAAAGACCGTGATTCTGGCCAAGGCAACTGGGCCTGGTGCAACGATAGGATATCCAGGCAAATTTGTTGAAAAGTTGTTGAAAAAGGAGAAGATAGATAGAATTATAACTGTCGATGCTGCAGGAGCGATGTACGGTGAAAAGAACGGAGTGATCATGGAGGGGGTCGGTGTTGGAAATCGTGGTGGAGGTCTCACAGTATATCATGGCTTCATAATCGAAGAAATCGCAACCAAGAAGAAGATCCCAATCGACTCGATAGGAATAAAAGAAGTTGGTGAAACGGCAATATATCCAATGAAAGAAGAGATATTGAAATCTCTACCAAGGGTAAAAGAAAAATTGATGGAGTTTATAAAGAAGGGAGACAAGAACGAAAAGATACTCGTCATAGGATTCGGGAACACTTCGGGCATAGGTAACAGTAAGAAGGGATTGGAAAAAACATTTGAGACAATAAAGAAAAAAATACGTGAGATGAAGAAGGAAGAAGAAGCAAAAAAGAAAAAGAAGTCCTCTTTCTTCGGAATATCAAATTTTTTGGGATATTTCTTGCTTCCACAGAGCCCGGACTTCAGATTGTATGAGGCAATTTCCAATTACAGGTATAAATTTTCGTACTGAAAAAAGATTTAAATATCTACACTCTAAAACATAAAAATCAAAAAGAGGGTGTTAAGATGTCTCTCAGACCAGGAAGATGTTACAAGAAAGTTGAAAGACCATACACGAGAATATCCAGAAGAAGGCCCAGAAAATCCTATGTTAAGGGAGTTCCAGGATCGAAAATAGTTAAATTCGAGACCGGAAACCCAAAGGGAGATTTCCCAGTGGAGATGGCACTCATATCGAAGAACGATGTCCAAATAAGGCACAATGCACTTGAAGCCGCAAGAACAAATGCAAACAAATATCTCATGAAACATCTCGGGAGAGACGGCTACTTCTTAAAAGTTCTTGTGTATCCGCATCACGTGATGAGAGAAAACCCCTTGGCGACGGGAGCAGGTGCAGATAGGCTTCAAGAAGGTATGAGGAGATCATTCGGAAAGCCGATCGGATTTGCTGCCCAAGTTGATAAAAACCAAAAAATAATAATAGCCAGGGTACCAATGGGAAAGGAAGAAATAGCCAAAGAAGCTCTAAGAAGAGCCGGCGACAAACTTCCGTGTTCGTCAAAAATAGAAGCCGTAACTAAAAATTAGAATAGTTTTTATTTGGAATTGTTCTATTGATAATTATGAAAATTTGTGTATTTCGAAAAGAAGATAGAACTTCAAAAAAGATCCAAAAAAGAGTAGAATCTCTTCTCAAAAAATACAATGTAGAATACACGATAAAAAATAAATTAAAGAACATAAATTGTGACATTCTACTCGTTATTGGTGATGACAGAACCATTTTAGATACGTTCCTCGAATTGAAAAAAGAAGTGCCGGTTCTCGGTATCGGCACGGGTGGCTCACATTTTCTCGCAGAGATTGAAGCCGAAAATTTTGAACCGTATCTCAAGAGAATACTAAAAAACAAATATTGGATAGAAAAGAGGATGAGGCTCAAAGCAAAGGTTAATGGGAAAGAGCTTCCACCTGCACTCAACGAAGTCGTCGTCTCGTCATCGAAACCAGGAGTTTTCTTGAGGTATTCATTGAAGATAAATGACCAACTCGTTTGGAGAGACAGTGGAGATGGCGTCATCATATCAACTCCCACCGGATCAACAAGTTATGCGATGTCCGCATGAGGAAGTATTCTTATGGAAAACTCCAACGCCATTGAAATAGTTCCGATATGCTCCGCAAAAATGAATAAACCCCTCGTTGTTAATGAAAAGGCAAAGATATGTCTTTACGATATCTCATCTGCAAAAGGAGCCGAAATAATTATTGACGGTAAATACAGATACAAACTCAAGGAAGAGAAAATTATGATAGAAAGATGTGAAGTTCCGGCCAATTTTGTCCGATTTGATAAGAAGATATATCTTGGTTTGTTTGGAAAACTCAGAGAGAAGAGTGAAAGAGTGATTCTTCCCAATACAGCACCACCATCCGCTAAGTTCATATTCAAATTGCTGAGTTACGAAGGTTCTATGACACAGAAGGAAATAATAAACGAAAGTAATCTTCCATCGAGAACTGTAAGACATGCGTTGAACTATTTATTGGAAATAGGTGCAATAGAGAGACACCTCACATTGAGAGATACAAGACAATCAATATACATGATTAAAAAAAGTTAGAATTACCATTTCTTTAGGATTATATGCCTTCTCCATTTGCTTCTCGCCTTTGGATAATCTGACCTATAATGGACCCCTCTGCTCTCTTCCCTCATGATTGCGGATTTCAATATGAGTTTTGACACCAAAGATATGTTTCTCGTTTCTGAGATTCCTCGAAACTTGATCTTCTCAAGCTCTTCCATGGCTTTCTTGAGCCCGTTCTCTTCTCTTGTTATACCTGCATACTTCCACATTAGCTTCTTGATTTTTACCTCCTTTAAGGGCTCATTGGGTATAACCTTTGGAGGCTTCGCATCCACCTCTTTTATTTCTTCATCAAGATATTTTATTGAATGACGCGCTGCTCTTGTACTGAAAACGAGGGACTCCAAGAGTGAGTTACTCGCAAGTCTGTTTGCTCCATGCACTCCCGTGCAAGAACATTCTCCGGAGGCGAACAACCCATCTATGTTAGTCTCTCCCTCCAAATTTATCTTTATCCCACCGCATATGTAATGGGCAGCCGGAGATATCGGTATTTTTTCTTTTGTCATATCAATTCCGAGTGATTTCAACTTTTTATAAATCATTGAAAATCTCTTCTTAACAAAATTTTTATCCAGCCATGTTGCATCCAAGTAAATTTTTCCTTTTTTCATCTCTTCAAAAATAGCCCTTGAAACTACATCTCTTGGAGCAAGTTCCTCCATTTCACTGTACTTCTTCATAAATCTTTCACCACCTTCATTGACGAGAAATGCACCTTCACCCCTCAGAGCCTCCGTCAAAAGGAAGTTCGAAGATCTATCGATATTTAGAACGGTTGGATGGAACTGAACAAATTCCATATCGGCTATTTCACAACCGGCATCGTACGCCATTGATATTCCGTCTCCCGTAGATATCCTCGGATTTGTTGTCCGCAAATAGATCTGACCAACACCGCCAGTTGCGACCATGGTTACCTTGGAAAAAATTCTTTCTAATCTGGACATTTTTTTGAAGTATACATCTGCACCATAACACCTATTTTCTTTCACCAACAATTTCACGGCAAAGGAAGATTCCAAAATCTTTATGTTCTTATTCTTTTTTGCTTCCCGTAGAAGTACTTCCTCTAAATTTTTTCCTGTATGATCTCCAGAAAACACTATCCTACTTTTACTATGACCACCTTCCAATCCAAAAATTAATTTTCCGTCTTTCTTAGAAAAGTTTACTCCCAAATTTATGAGCTTCTTTATTTCTGCGGGACCTTCCTCAACCATAATTTTAACAGCTCTTTTATTTGAGAGTCCGCATCCCGCCTTCAGTGTATCTCTTATGTGAGATTTAATATCCTCACCATCTCTTGGAACTGCTATCCCTCCTTGAGCATAATTAGTTGCAGAATCGACTGCATCCTTTTTTGTAACTATCACCACCTTTCCAAATCTGGATACTTCAAGGGCATAATTTAAACCCGCGATGCCACTTCCTATCACAAGGAAATCTGTCTTCATCCCCATCATTTAGAAATTACATTCTATATTTTAACCTGAGGTACTTTGAGGTAATTTTTGCACAGATCCGAATCGACAAATCAATTTTTACCCATTTCGAAGGTGGGATTAAATATTGTGACCATTTTCTTAAATGGTGATGAAAAATGACAAAGTTTCTTGTACCAACGGAGAAAGAAATTTTGGAGGGAGAATCGACCGATCAATATTTTATAGAAACAATGAACGCTCTCGAAGGATCTGGAATAAATCCATACGTAACGATGGAGGCATATCTGAAAAAGTTTCCCGATCCTAATTATAAATTTGGAGTTCTCTGTGGAGTGTGCGAAGTTGCAAAACTTCTCGAAGGAAAACATGTTGATGTTTATGCAATGGAAGAAGGTGAATTTTTCTTTCCCGGAGAACCGGTGCTTCAGATAAAGGGCAAATATAGAGATTTCGGGATCTTTGAAAACTCAATACTTGGATTTCTATGCAAACCCAGTGCAATCGCAACAAGGGCCACAAGATGTAGAATGGTAGCGGAGGAGAAAAGTCTCATAAGTTTTGGAACTCGAAGAGTCTGGCCATTTGATGTAGAAATGGTAGAGTACGCAACTACTGTGGGTGGATTTGATGGTGTCTCTAACATAGCCGGTGCGAAAAAGATCGGTAAAAAGGCAACGGGAACAATGCCCCATGCATTGATGCTGGCAAGTAAAGGATCAAAAAAAGGTTTCGAAGCATTCAAAAATTACTCATCAAAGGATGCGCCGAACATAGCACTCATAGATACTTACGGATCTCCCAAATCAGAACTATTTGATGCACTGGAAGTATTCGGAGATGATCTCTACGGTGTCAGGATAGACAGTGGTGACCTAAAAAAAGTTGGTAAGGAGATCAGATGGGAGCTTGATATTCGTGGTAGAAAAGATGTCAAGCTAATCTGTAGTGGGGGGCTCGATGAATACAAGATCAAAGAGTTAAAGGATGTATACGATGGATTTGGAGTCGGGACAAAAATAGCAGATTCTCCAACCTTTGACTTTTCATTGAAAATTGTAGAAGTTGATGGAGAACCAAGAGCAAAGTTTGGGAATTTCAGCGGAGCAAAACAAGTTTACAGAAAAGATTTCCATCACAAGGATATTGTAACATTATCTAAGAATCCGAAACCAATGGGTTACAATGGTCTCTTAAAGCCTCTCATAAAAGATGGTGAAATCGTCAGAGATTTTGAAGACGTTGAAATCATTAGAAAAAGAACATTGAAAAAAATAAGCGATCTTCCTCCAGAACTCAAGGAAATTGATACTCCGTACATAGATAGAGTTGAATTTATGGGGTGATATAATGTTTGTATTCTACGATGTCGATACACAAAATGACTTCATGGAGAAGAAGGGTACGTTGTACATCTCTGGTTCAGAAAAAATAAAACCAGTCCTGAAAGAGCTTACTCAATATGCATTGAATAACAACATTCTAATTCTTGGATCATCAGACAGACACTTTGAAGATGATGAAGAACTAAAGACATTTCCACCTCATTGTATGGATGGAACTTGGGGGATGGAAAGAATAAAAGAAACAAAAACTGCAGAACTCAGAATAGAAAATAAGTATGCCCCAGGAAAATTTAGAAGTTATACTGTGAATGAACTTAAAAATAAACTGAAGAAAAACAAAGTTCCTCGAATAACGATAGAGAAGCAAAATATCGATGTATTCTCGAATCCTAATACCTCAAAAATTTTTGAGCTGTTGGATGTAGATGGAGCAATAGTCTACGGAGTTGCAACTGATTACTGTGTTAAGAGTGCTGTAATGGGAATGCTTGAATTGGGCATCGATGTCTATCTTGTTAGAGATGGTATAATGGGAATAGGTAAAAAATCATCCGAGCTCTCCGTGAGAGAGATGTACATTTCAGGTGCAAAGCCTTTGAACTCAAAAGATATTTTGAAAAATGATTTTTTGGAGGAAATCTCATGATAATAGATCACAAACTCAGGGAGATAAAAGACTTCCCAAAAAAGGGAGTCGTGTTTAAAGATATAACCAAACTTTTAGAAGATGGAAAAACTTTCAAATACGTCGTAGAAAAACTCGTCGAATTCACCAAGATGCAAAAAGCAGACGTTGTAGCTGGTATAGAGTCAAGGGGTTATATTTTCAGTTCTCCGGTAGCATACTCATTGGGACTTGGGCATGTAATGATTAGAAAACAAGGAAAGCTACCATTCAAAACCATTAGAGAAGTTTACAACTATGAATACTCATCCAATTCTTTGGAAATTCATGTGGATTCTATAACCCCCGGTCAAAAGGTCGTTATAATAGATGATATCCTGGCGACCGGCGGAACTGGAAAAGCAGCTGCCAAACTCATTGAAAGACTTGGTGGAAAAGTAGTTGGCATGGGATTTCTTCTGGAACTTAAAGGACTCGGTGGAAGAGAAACGCTTAAAGGGTATGAAATATATTCCCTAACAAAATCGAAGGTGAAAAAATGAAATTCGAAATATTTAGCATAGTCGCTGGAACTCTCGCATGCAATGCGAAATGTCCATTCTGCATAGCCAGCATGACCCCTAAAAATAACATATCATATGAAAAACCTGAGGTAAATTGGAAAAGATTCGAGAAGGCTTGTATCATCGCATCAAAAAGCAATGTACACTCAGTCATGATCACAGGTAAAGGTGAACCAACTCTCTATCCGGAACAAATAACGTCATACATGAACCGCATGAAGAAATTCAATTTCCCGATAATAGAACTTCAAACGAACGGAATTTTGATTGATAAGAAATTTTCCAAATACAAAAAGTACTTAAAGAGTTGGTATGAGATGGATCTTGATTTTGTTCTTCTATCGGTAGTCCATTACGAAAGGGACAAAAATTCATCGTTGATCGGATATGGGATAGATCTTCCAAGGGTAATAAAGAGACTTCATAAAATCGGTCTATCTGTTAGAATAAACTGTCTGTACATAAAAAATTACATAGACTCTATTGATGAAGTCTTGAAGATGATAGAATTTGCCAAAAAGCATGAAGTAGAACAGCTAACGTTTCGGAATTTAGATGTGCCAAAGAGAACAGAAAATAGAACGATATACGAATGGGTAAAGAGTAACAGGTTGGATGATAGAGAAGTTAGAAAAATAGAAAGATACTTT
>JAGHBM010000039.1 GCA_021160955.1 Candidatus Aenigmatarchaeota archaeon | reverse complement strand
AGTAAGAACATTATGAGTCCAGAGGCCAAATGAAGATACCTTATGTTCTTGTCCTTCCAGCCAGAGACGTCTTCAACCCTTGAAATTCCTGCATACACTACAACAACTATTGCTACCATTGGTAGTACGAATATTAAATTATACAACATCAACCATGGAAGGGTCTTCATAATCGATAGTACTGATAGAATTCCACCAGCTATGATGTAAGGTCCTATTGTACATGGTAAGAGGAAGAGCGTTACAAATAAACCAACAATGAATGCTCCCCTCGGTGACGTTATTCCCGATATTATCTTTTTAACCTTTGGTCTCAACGACATCGGCATCTCGGTAAGAAATCCGCCGGGTTTATACCTCACGAAGTCTTTGATGTTCAACAGTCCCAATAGAATTGCCACAAATCCCAACGCCCTGTACAGAGCTAATCTCATAGATGTCAGGGCCTGAACTACCTTGAAGAAGTTTATTATCACAAGTCCGTAGAACAAGTACATTATGAAAACGGATGCAATGAAATAAATTCCCGCCAGCAATACGTTTCTTTTGTCTTTCGGATTATAAGTCAATATTGCAATCAACATCAACGTTAAAACTGCCAAGGCACAGGGATTTATCGAATCTACCATGGCCAGAGAAATTATTTTGGCTATCGTAAGACCTTCCATACAACAACACCTCCAATTATAACTATCAACAATATGATTAGTACAGCTGGCAAATATCCATTCTTGTGGTCATTTTCTGGCCTTTCTTCTTCTTTTTGATCGTATTCCAAGATCCAGTTATTCCCAATTTTCACGGCATTCGAAAATGTCAGGTCTTTTCCAGACAGATGTACTGGTACTGGATTAATAGAGGTTCCCTTTATAGCATCTGAGAACAACATTTCCTTTGCAACAGCCGATATGTTTTTGTCCTCTACTTTATTATCTACTTTTATCAGTACCCTTCCATTTGCCCATATCTTTGGCTTTCCGGGAAGGTTATCGATATTTATTTCTTCAAAAGATTCTGTCCCATTCAAGAGCAGACAGTTGCCCCTGCCCACTTCAGAGATTTTCTTTTCAATCCCCACCAAAATTGGTCTATCCCCTATTATAAAACTGCCATCTCCAAATACTGTAAGTGGTATTCCCTCACCGGTTCCATATCTTTTATGATACTCGAGTAAGAGTGGTGCATTTTCTCTGTTTTGATATATCTCATACTCTATGATAACCAAATTTTTGTGTTCGACTGGAAGTTTCTCTATTACGAGCGGATCGGTTCTTGCACAGTGCGGACATCCAACTCCCGTAAAGTATACCATACATAGCTTATCTGTGTCGATGTTCTCCGATAATCCATTTGTGGAGAGTATGATGAATGCTATAAAGATGATGGTCGACATTCCAATGATTTTTGCTGTTTTCATGAATTAACATACGATGAAACCTTATATATAATTGAGTTTCAAAAAATGAAACATGGAAGATATGAAGAGGAAGGAAATAATAATTGGAGTTCTGATAATATCCGTATTTGTTTTTGTAGTCTCTCTGAGTTCTCTTTACATTCAAACAGAAATTTCTTCAGGTAACATCTGTGGTTGTGCAATACCAATACCCCTATTCATTCCATTCATAGCGTCGGTAGGGCTTTTCATAGGAAGTCTTATATATTCTCTATTTTCTCCAAGATTTAAAAGACCCAAAATAGATAAAGATATATTCTTAAACTTTTTGGTTGATGATGAAAGAAAGGTATTTGATATAATTCTGAGCGAGAAAGTTGTTACTCAGTCTGAGATTGTCAAGAGATCCGGACTCTCAAAGGTAAAAGTGTTCAGAATATTGAGGAGATTTGAAGACAAGGGATTGATAGAAAAGGAAAGGGACCGGAAGACGAACTTAATAAGGTTAAGTGAAGACATCTCGAAGTTTTTGTAATCCTTTTATATCTTTCAATTTTTTGATATTTTTGATCCTGTATAGATGTCCTTTACACTTGCAGTCAGACGATCCGAACCCATTTATTGGAATTCCAAACTCGGATATTTTTCTCGATATGATGCATTCTTCCTTTTTCTTCGACTCTTTATAGAGGACTTCGATAACTTCTACATTTCTATCGTCCAGGAGATAGTCTATGTGCCAAAATTTTTTCTTTTTCTTTCTCAAATGTCTTGAGACTCGTTGCTCTATGCCATTCATTGCAGACCCCACGTAGAGGTAGATTCCAGGAGAAAACGAGATGAACCCCAACGATCCAATTTTTTTCTCTATGGGCTTTTTGACACTTATCACAAGAATATAGGAACCTTTGATGTTCGACACCTCCAATTCAATTTTATAAATAAATAAAACATAAAACTTTTTATGGATTATGAAATAGCATTTTTACTCATCTCCGTGATAATAGGAATAGGATTCTTTTCCAATTACTTCTTCAAGAAGACTAGAATTCCCGACGTTCTATGGTTGATAGTTTTTGGTGCTTTTCTCGGGCCAGTTTTTGGAATAGTTGATTCGAGTATGCTCATGCCGTACTTTTCATTTTTCTCTTCCATAGCGTTGCTGTTGATATTGTTCGAAGGCGGATCCCAGATAAACATATACGACCTCATAAAAGAATCCAAAGATGTATTCGTTTTGACCACTATGGGGGTATTGTCCTCTGCAGTAGTTGTTGGCATTGTATCATACTTTGTTTTGAAGACTAACGTAATAATTTCCCTTCTTTTGGGATTCATCGTTGGTGGAACCAGTTCTGCCATCGTGGTTCCAATACTACAAGATCTAGAAGAAATCAAAAAGATCAAGACGAGGTCGTCACTTGTTTTGAAAATGGAGTCTATATTGACCGACCCAATAGTCATCATAATTAGTTTGGTTCTAATAAAGGCGGCTGTTTTTTATTCACCCGGCTCGATATCTTGGCAAATGATAGTCACCAAGGTTTTGAGTTTGCTCTCGATATCTCTGGTGTTTGGATTCTTTGCCGGTGTGCTCTGGGGAGGAATTTGGCACAAGTTCGTTAGATATAAGTATCACTACATGCTCACCATAGGATTTTTGTTTCTAATGTATGTGGTATCCGAGTACTTTGGTGGTAACGGTGCAATATCGTCTTTTATGATAGGTCTCGTGTTGGGCAACAGCACTCAGGTCAAGAAAATGCTTAGACTCGATCATGTTATAACAGGACTCAGCAAAGAGATCAGAACCTTCAACTCATACATAAACTTTTTTGTCAGGACGTTCTTCTTCACTTTTGTTGGAGTTATGATAACGATCTCAAGAATTGATCTCATATTATATGGAATCTTGATTTCTCTCATACTATTGGGAGTAAGGTACTTCGTAGTTCTTTTATCCACATGGAAAATGAACATATCTCATAGAGATAAAATTGAGATGACACTCATATACCCCCGTGGATTGGCAGCGGCAGTTCTTGCGTCAATTCCATTTGTCCAGTACGGAATAAAGGAAACCAGTATATTTCCT
>JAGHBM010000064.1 GCA_021160955.1 Candidatus Aenigmatarchaeota archaeon | reverse complement strand
TGGCGAAGGTGTGCCACTATGAGAATAAACATAAAGAGAAACAAGGACGGCAGGGTTGCAGTGTTGATAAGCTTCGATTGTCACACGGAAAAGTTCCAGTCAAAGTACGAGAGGAACAAATTTTTCAGGGGGTTGTACGGCTGGAAGCAAACCATCAGAAAGAACGAGTACGTGTACGAATACAGGAGAGAGGGATTACTCGATGAGATACCCCACATAAAGGTTGACAGTTCGGTTTTCATAGTGGCTATGAACGAGATGGACAAGATCTTGAACTACATGAAAAAATGGAGAGACAAAATAGATTACAAAGTATTTAAAGTGCTCCTCGATGAAGATAGTTATGAGGAGCTGAAGAAAAAAGGTAAGGAAATCAAAATAGAATGAGGTGATGTTTATGGGAATCATAAAAAAGGATAAAAAAGAAGTGAAGTTGAAAGTCGGAGAGCTCACAAGTAGGGATGAGTATGGTAAGGGCATAGCCCGAATAGACTCGAGTATAATGAAAAAATTGGGTGTGAGAGAAGGTGACATAATAGAAATAGAGGGCAGCAATAAAACCGGTGCCATAGCAGTAAGGGCGTATCCGAACGATATTGGTCTGGAGATAATAAGGATAGACGGTTTGGTTAGGAGTAATGCTGGCATCGGTATAGGAGATATGGCCAAAGTGAGAAAGGCCGATGTGAAGGATGCAAAGAAGGTGATACTTGCACCGGCAGAGGAAGGAATAATATTGAGAATAGATCCTGAGATATTGAAGAGGAAACTGTACATGAGGCCCGTAACGAAGGGTGACATAGTCGTTCCATCATCAGTTGTCAGCAGGAGAAGTTCCTTTGATTCGATGTTTGAGGACATATTCAGAGAGTTCGGAATGGATATGGGAGCACCATTCAGTGGACTCGGAACTGAAATAAAATTGATGGTCGTGAAAACCGTTCCAGATGGAATAGTAAGAATCACCGAGGCAACTGACATCGAAGTAAAAGAAAAAGCAGTTAAGATGGAAGAAAGGAAGATACCATCGGTTACGTATGAAGACATAGGTGGACTCCACGAGGAAGTGAAGAAGATAAGGGAAATGATAGAGTACCCAATGAGACATCCAGAACTTTTCCAAAGGCTCGGAATAGAACCTCCGAAGGGAGTTCTGCTCTACGGTCCACCTGGTACAGGTAAAACACTCTTGGCTAAGGCAGTTGCAAACGAGTCGGGAGCGAACTTCTACGTGATAAATGGACCTGAAGTGATGTCGAAGTGGTACGGACAATCCGAAGAGAACTTGAGGAAGATATTTGAGGAAGCTGAGAAAAATGCACCGTCTATAATTTTCATAGATGAAATCGATTCGATCGCTCCGAAGAGAGAAGAGACCAGAGGAGAAGTAGAGAGAAGAGTAGTTTCACAGTTGCTGACACTTATGGACGGATTGAAGGGACGTGGTAAAGTAATAGTCATAGCCGCAACGAACAGACCGAACGACATCGATCCTGCGCTGAGAAGGCCGGGAAGATTTGACAGAGAACTTGAAATAGGTGTTCCGAACAAAGAGGGAAGAAAGGAAATATTGGAAATTCACACGAGAAATATGCCACTCGCAAAGGATGTTGATTTGAACGAGCTCGCGGAGAGGACACATGGATTTGTCGGTGCCGATCTTGAAGCCCTAGCAAAAGAAGCCGCGATGCATGTTTTGAGAAGGGTGATTCCAGAGTTGTCAAAGCTTGAAGAAGACGAACCAATACCCGAAGAAATACTCAAAAAACTCAAAGTCAAAAAAGAAGACTTCGAGTATGCGTTGAAAATAGTCCAGCCCTCCGCAATGAGGGAAGTATTGGTGGAAGTTCCCAACGTCAAGTGGAGTGACATAGGTGGACTCGACGAAGTCAAGGAAAAGTTGAGAGAATCTGTGGAATGGCCATTGAAGTACCCGGATGCGTTCAAGAGGTTGGGAATAACACCCGCCAAGGGTATCCTGCTTTACGGTCCACCAGGTACAGGTAAAACGTTACTGGCAAGAGCCGTTGCATCCGAAAGTAATGCAAACTTCATATCAGTGAAGGGACCCGAACTGTTGTCAAAGTGGGTCGGTGAATCTGAGAAGCGCGTCAGAGAAGTCTTCAGAAGGGCAAAACAAGTTGCACCGTCAGTAATATTCTTTGACGAGATAGATGCCCTCACCAGGATGAGAGGAATGAATTCAGACACGGATGTGACGAGCCGTGTAGTATCACAGTTGCTGAGTGAAATGTCCGGTCTGGAAGAACTCCATGATGTGGTTGTCATAGCTGCAACGAACAGACCTGATATAATAGATCCAGCGCTGTTGAGACCTGGAAGATTTGACAGGCAAATACTCGTTCCTGAACCGGACGAGAAATCGAGAGTGAAAGTATTTGAGATCCACACGAGAAATATGCCACTCGCAAAGGATGTTGATTTGAAGAAACTCGCCAAGATGACCGACGGATACAGTGGTGCAGACATAGAAGCAGTTTGCAGGGAGGCAGCGCTCAATGCATTGAGAGAGAACAAAGATGCAAAGGAAGTTAAGATGAAGCACTTCAAAAAGGCAATTGAAGAAATAGGTCCATCACTTTCCAGAGAACTTAGAGAATATTACAAGAAACTCGACATGAAAAAGAAAAAGAAGATAAAGGAAATAGACTACGTGGGGTAATTCCCCACGTAGCAACTAATCTAAACAAAAGTTAAATTATCAAAAACCAAAAAATAATCATGGCGCGAAGGAATATCAAAAAAGGTTCAGAAGCTGCAAAAAACTGCGCCATCGTAAATCTCTTTCTAAGTATGATAAAATTCTTGGGCTGGATAATTTCTGGAAGTGTCGCACTTCTGGCAGATTCAATTCACTCCCTCTCGGACTTGATATCATCGGCAACGGCCTACGTTGGACTAAAGATTGCTCAGAGAAAGCCAACAGAGAAATTTCCATATGGATTTTACAAGGCAGAAACGATTTCACTTCTCATAATTTCTTCTATTATAATATTCACAGGGACAACAATACTCATTGAATCTGTAAACAAATTTTTCCATCCGAACGATATAACACTACCATCCGCTGCACTGACTATAGCATTGTTTTCGGCGATCACTTCTTTTGTCCTCTCAAAATATGAGGAAAAGATCGGAATAGAAATCAACTCTGAAGCCCTTGTAAGTGATGCCAAAGAATCAAGAATGGATTTTTATACAACGATTTCGGTTTTCTTGGGAATTCTGTTATCTTACTTCGGCTTTCATTGGGCAGAGGCAATTGTAGGAATTGTCATAAGCGGATTCGTTATAAAAATTGGGATAACGTTCGGAAAAAACGCGATCTTCGATTTGATGGATGTCTGTCCAGAACCAGAATTGGTTGACAAAATAAGAAAAATCGCAAAAGGTGTCAAGGGAATAAAGAACATCGGCAATGTAAGAATAAGAAAGTCGGGTCCATTCCTAATAGGTGATCTCGAGATAGAAGTTGACGGGAAAGTTGCAGCTAAGACCGTAGAAAAAATATCCGATGACTTGAAAAGAAAGATAAAAAAGAAGATAAAAAGATTTGACCACATAACCATCACCACCAAGACAACAAAGTCTAAAAAGGTACTTGACCAAGAAGAAGGGATAAACTACGTAAAAGATTTTCTCAAAAAAACAAAAAAGAAACCACCAATAATTATTGGAATTGCTGGTGCATCCGCATCTGGAAAATCATTCTTTGGAAAGATGTTGAGCAAAAAACTAAATGCAACTCTTATAAACCTTGATATGTTTTACAAGAAAAATTCAAGGGAGCTTGCAACCAACTTTGGAAACAACTTCGATCATCCCAAACTCATGGACTTCGAATACATTAGAAGTGTATTGGAGAGTATAAAGAAAGGTACAAAGAGTGTCAAGATACCAAAGTACAGCTTCAAACATGGAAGAAGAATAGGATACGAGACCAAAAACATTAGGAATGTAGTAGTTGTTGAAGGATTATACACTTTTTACAAGGACCTTAAAAAATATATGGACTTGAAAATTGTTGTGGAAAGTGAAACTCATCATCTCCTTCTAAAGAGACTGGTCAGGGATGTGAAAAGATCTGGTGAAGACATGCAAACAATCCTCGATAGGGTTCTTCACACGGTTTTCCCCATGTATTTCCTCTTCATAGAGCCGACACTTAAAGACGCTGATGTCACAGTAATAAACAAATACAACCCTCTCGTAGATGGCAGAAGCGGAAAAGAGGTAACACAAGTCAAGGTGAAATGTTCTCCTAAGCTGAAAGAGTTTCTCAAAGATTGCAAAAAAATCAAAACAGTAACTCAAGTAGACACGTACTTCATAAAACCGTATGAAAGCGAACTCGACTTGAGAGAATTTATGAGAGTTAGAGAAGAAAGAAATCATACTCCAAAATATTCTTTGACGTTCAAATTGAGATTACCATCTGAAAAATTAGACGTTGTTAGGGAGCTTGAGATCCCTCAACTGAAAGTTGATATAATATCTCATCTTCTCTCTTTGGGGTACAGAGTAGGCAAAACCATAAAAAAAGAAAGAACGATGTACAAAAAGGGGAATGTACAAATATTATATGATCGTGTCTACATAAAGGGTAAGAAAAAATATTTCGTTGAATTTAGAAGTTCTTCAAAAGAAGACATCGAGCAACTTATAAGCAATTTAAAAATACCAAAAAGCAAACTGATAACGAAACCTTACGTGAGAATAGTATTGGAAGAAGAATCTGGTTAGGCCGTCGTGATGATGGGATTGTCTCCAACTACGACAGTGTGTTCAGCCTGGGCAACAAATCCATTTTGAACTTCTTTCAGAACCGGATACTCATAAAGAGACCCATTCTGCGAAAGCTGTCTCAATATTAAATTCAATTTTATCGGAGAAATTTTTATCTCTTTGAGTAACCATCTTTTTGCGAACGGTAGTCCGTGATACTTTTCTCGAGTCAACTCCAATATCTTCCTGCTCTCGGGAAATCTTACAGGCCTATCTGAGAGGTACCTGTATATGAGGATCTTGTTGGTTTCCGTGACTTTTCCAGAACCGTCCGTGGAAAAGGGTTCTATTGCAAAAACGTCTCCTTCCTTTAGTTCGTAGTCTATGGCATTCTTTATGTTTGGGAATTCGAATCTTGCGTGAAGCTCGTATCTATCGAGCCCGTGTCCAGTGAGATTTATTATGGGATTGAACCCCATGCTTCTTATCGTATCTTCTATGACTTCCGAGACTTCGTAAACTTTCACACCTGGTCTCATCATCTTCAGTGCTTCTTCAAGTGCCGTCTCCGATGCCTTGATTAGATCTTCTTTACCAGAATTTAACGAAACCGTTTTTGCACTATCCGCAATGTATCCATCAACATGCACTCCTATATCAAGCTTTATTAAATCACCTTCTTCAAACGTCCGTGAATCATTTATGTCTGCCGTGTCGTGAGCGGCATTTTGGTTTATGGATATGTTCACAGGAAATGCAAACTCTCCACCAAGGGATAAAATCTTGTTTTCAACTGCCTCGACTACGTCTAATATCTTGGCTCCCGGTTTTATCATTTTCAAGCCCAAATTTCTTGCTTCCTTCAATATCTCTCCAGCTTTTTTATATTTCTTCAATATCTCATCATCCATGAGCACCACACTTAAATCTTTTTGTGTACAAATTTATTGGTATGAATGATATTAAAAAGTATACTGGTGAGATAAAGATAATCCCAGAGAGGAGGACCGACGAAATAGACTATTGGACTCTCATCGTCAGAAACCCTCTCGACGAAAATGAAAAAATAGTCGTCAGGCAGGGGATCAATCCAAATATAGTTGGACCTGACGTATCCGAGGTTCTTGGAAGTTTAATAGATTATAATCCAGATAAAGAATGGGAAATTTCCAAACACATAAAAGCCAAGGTCAAGGGGGAGATCACGTACAAGGAATTCACACCAGAATACTCCAGTGAGGTCGAGAAAAAACTCAGAGAGCTAAAGATAATAGAATAACATCAGAAAACAATTTTTTCACTTATCTAAATCCCTCGGTAAGAAATCCTTCAACCTTCTCAAGGCATTCAACTTTTCTTTGTTTCCAATCCTTGCCTCCTCTATTCCTACTTTTAAAATTTCTATGGATTTTTCCATGAGATTTCTATCCACCGGATAAGGTGTTCCATCCTTTCCACCGTGGGCAAATGAGTATTTTACAGGGTCTTTCCAACTCGGTTTGGCACCGTATATCAAGTCGCTCAAAAGCGCGAGTGCCCTGATTGTCTTCGGCCCGATTCCTTTAATTGATAGAAGTTCCTCATAGTTTTTTGGTTGAAATTCGTATGCATCCATCAGGGGCTTAAAATTTTTCAGATCAATCAAATGACCTCTCGGCATGGTGAAACCATAATCGAGTAAAGTTGACTGCCCGGTCAAATATTTTTTCAATCTCAGTGGATTGTCCCTCACGAGATCCAAAGATGCTTTTCTCGTCTCTTCACTCTCCTTTGCAACCATGTTCAACGTCCTTCCCTTTGAATCACAACATATCGCTGCATGTGGATCATTGACAAAACTTTTCACTTTCTCCGACAACCAATGGTACCTCCTCGCATACTTGTTCTCCGGATTCAATCCTTGTTGAATAACACACCACTTTCCATCTTCTGTGAAGACAAAAGTATGATGATACAAGTTGTACCCATCCTGAAGTGCGGTGTTGTCAACCTTGGCAACCATTTTACTCGAATATTTGAGCTTCTCTATCTTTCTTGTGGACAGGGAAAGTTTTTCTCCGAGTGACTCGATCTCTTCAGGTACTTTTCTTGATGCTTTTCCTTTACCACCGACAACTGCAATACCCAATTCTTCTCCAACGGATTCTTTCAAAACTCCGCAGGTCACCGTAGTTGTCCCAGAAGAATGCCAATCAAATCCTATTGCACAGGAAAATGCCTGAAACCAAAAAGGATCCGACAACCTCCTTAAAAATTCGTCTCTTCCAAACTCATCAATAATTATTTGAACTATCCCAGAAGATAGCTCTTTCATCTTTTCGAACAACCAACGTGGAGCATGGCCCCGGTGAAGTGGGAGATTGGCATAGCCTGTCCTCATATTTTGTTTTTCTCTCGAAAGATTAAAATAAATTTTGACGAAACAAGACTTAGAAAAAGATTCGCTGAGTAAAGGATTTTCTAACCAAGCCAGTTTTGCTGAAGCTTTTGCGAACAAAGCACCTAGTATTCAACAAGCCGCTTTGATGAATCTTTTCGCCGAGAAAAGATTCGCTGAGTAAAGAGTTCTTCATCGTTTACTGATTTCACCAAGCCAGTTTCCGTGATTTTGGAATTGAAATTCCAAAATTTGAAACCTTAGTTTCAAATACGCTTTACGCCGAGTAAAGGGTTCTTTAAATAAATTTACACCCAAAAAGATATTATGGAAAAAACGAAAAAACTCCCGTTCAATGCAGAACCGCTGGATGAACTCCTCAATGGAGGAATAGAGTACAAATCTCTCACAAATATATATGGACCGGCGGGAGCAGGGAAAACGAACTTGGCAATACTTGCATCCGTGTCTTGCATAAGAAATGGAAAGAAGGTTATATTCATAGACACTGAGGGAGGACTCAGCATAGAAAGGTTACAACAAATAGTTGGAGATATGGATAAAATATCGAATGACCTTTTAATAATGGAACCGAAAACTTTCAAGGAGCAAGATGAAATAATAAAGAACCTTGAAAAAAAAGTTGGTTCTGATGTCGGTCTCATTGTTGTTGATTCTCTCGTGAGCCTCTACAGACTTGAACTTGGAAAAGACAACTTCCAAGACGTGAACAGAAAATTGGCAAACCAGCTCGCAATCTTATCCAAAATTTCCAGAGAAAAAGACATACCGGTTTTGATAACAAATCAAGTGTATTCGAGTTTTGATAATGGAATAGAAATAGTCTCCAGAGACATCAGCAAATATTGGTCAAAGTGCTTGATAGAGTTGGTAAAACTCGATAAGGGGAGGAGAATGGCAATATTGAGGAAGCATAGGTCTCTCGAAGAGGAAAGAAGTGTCGAGTTCGTAATCACGGAAAAAGGCATAGAAAGATCAAAAAAGAAATTCAACTTGTTCTAAATGACAAATTAGAACACAAAGTTAGTTCCGTTGTACGGGTATATGGGATATTCGGCTTGTAATCCAAGGTACATCTTATTAACCTTATATCCGAGCTTTTCCGGTACTTCTCTATATCTTGCAGACTTCTTCGGGAACTCAAGCCAATCCAAAGGCTGCAAACCGGGTATTAATACGCGGACCACTGGAAATGGAACCTCAGGTCTGCTCAAGTTAACTACCAGAACTTCGTATCCAGCTCTATCGATCTCCTTGACACATCTCTCTATACATTCCTTTAAATTGTATGTGAAGAGACCATCATCAATGTCTCTCAAGTTGATTTTTTTATCGCATACTTTATACATGTAATCTGTTTTTGAATCCAAGAAAGGATTCATATGATACAATTGACGTGCTTCAGTAAGTGCCCTTAGAGCTGCTATTTGTGGATCTGGATGCGCACCAACAGAATAACTATGAATCTCTTCTCCATACTCATTGTATCCTCTCAAATATGCACTAACGATAGGAATGTTTATATCAAGAGTCAAGTACTTCAAATAATACTCCATTTTATTTTTTTCTATATCCTTGAGTTCTCTCACAAGCAATGGATTATCAACCTCGGTCACTTTTATAGATGGCATGCATAGTCTATTTTTTCGAACTATATACATAGAGTCTCTTTCGATAACCTCTAACATTCCATGAAGGACTGCCTCTTCAATGCAGTTACCTGATGCAAGACCATTTGAATCATAATGCGGAAATCTACAATTATCTGGATTAAAATAAAGTAAGTAAACGAAAACTGAAGGGATGAGAACCGCCTTACTTTTGGTTAATGAGTAACCCCATGTCCATTTTATTTCTAAATCATCGCTGTAGTTATCAAACTCTGTCCTTCCAATGACAAATCTTTTGGGATCCACTGCATATTTCTTAAGTTTTTTGTATGAACCGCTTATTTCATATTCTGTTCCTTGATACTTTCCACAATATCTCTCGAAGGCCTCCATGATTGCGCTAACTTTTTTCTGCTCTTCGGTAACACCTTTACCCCCATGTATTCTTATTCTTGGAAAAAATCCAAAATTTATAGAGTTTAATAGCTTTTTAGAGCTTGGCTCCGAGCTGATTGCCCTGTAATTTCCAAATTTATCTTTGTCTACTTTG